>JAEUMK010000053.1 GCA_016792565.1 Alphaproteobacteria bacterium | reverse complement strand
CCGATCGGGGCCTATGCGGAAGCTGCCAATGTCCCGGCGGCGCGCGCCGTCGCCGTGCCGGACGCGATCCCCGACGACATCGCCGCCTCGATCCTCCTCAAGGGCATGACGGCGGAGTTCCTGCTGCGGCGGACCTATCCGCTCAAGGCCGGCGAGACGATCCTCTTCCACGCCGCCGCCGGCGGGGTCGGCCAGATCGCCTGCCAGTGGGCGAAGGCGCTGGGGGCGACGGTTATCGGTACGGTCGGCGGCGAGGCCAAGGCCGCGCTCGCCCGCGCCCATGGCTGCGACCATGTGATCGTCTCCTCCGCCGAGGACATCGCCGCGCGGGTCATGGAGATCACCGGCGGAGCGGGCGTGCCGGTCGTCTATGACGGGGTCGGCAAGGACACCTGGGAGGCGAGCCTCGCCTGCCTGAAGCCGCGCGGCCTCTTCGTCACCTTCGGCAACGCCAGCGGCCCGGTCCCGGCCTTTCCGCCGGCCCTGCTGACGCCGAAATCGCTCTACATGACGCGGCCGACCCTGATGGCCTATGTGGCGACCCCGGCCGAACTTGGCGAAAGCGCGGCGGCACTCTTCGCCGTGATCGTCTCGGGTTCGGTCAAGGTCGAGCCGCCCCGCGTCTATGCCCTCGCCGACGCCAGCGCGGCGCACGCCGACCTCGAAGCGCGCCGCACCACCGGCAGCCTCATCCTGCGGCCCTGAGTTATTGGCCTAGAGCAGCAGTTCGGCGATCTGCACGGCGTTGAGCGCCGCGCCCTTCAGAAGCTGGTCGCCCGAGACGAACATCTGGATCGAGTGGCCGGTCGGGTCGCTGGAATCGGGCCGGATGCGGCCGACCAGCACGTCGTCCTGCTCGCTCGCCTCGTTCGGCATCGGGAAGTGGTTGGCCGCCACGTCGTCGACGATCTTCACGCCCGGCGCGTCCTTGAGGATCGCCGTCACCTCCGCTCGGCTCATCGGCCGCTCGAACTCGACGGTCAGCGCCTCGCAATGGGCGCGCAGCACCGGCACGCGCACGCAGGTCGCCGAGATGCGGATGCTGTCGTCGCCGAAGATCTTGCGCGTCTCCTTCAGCAGCTTGGTCTCTTCCTCGTTGTAGAGGGTGACCGGATCGACCGCCGAATTATGGCTGAAGAGGTTGAAGGCATAAGGGTGCGGAATGATCGTCTGCGTGAACGGCTTGCCGTCCAGCGCCGCGCGGGTCGCCTCCTTCAGTTCCTCCATTGCCGCCCAGCCCGCGCCGGAAGCCGCCTGATAGGTCGCGGCGATCAGGCGGACGATCCGGTTCCGTCGGTGTAGCGGCCACAGCGGCACGTCGGCGATGATGGTCGAGCAATTGGGGTTGGCGATGATCCCCTTGTGACCCTTGGCCGCCTCCGGATTGATCTCCGGCACGACCAGCGGCACGCCCTCGTCCATGCGGAAGGCCGACGAATTGTCGATCATCACCGCGCCCGCCGCGACCACCGCCGGGGCGAAGGCGCGGCTCACCGAGCCGCCCGCCGAGAACAGCGCAATGTCGACCCCGGCGAAGCTCTCCGCCGTCAGTTCCGTGACCGGCAGGTCCTCGCCGCGGAAGCGCATCGTCGTGCCGGCCGAGCGTTTCGAGGCGAGCAGCTTCAGCGAGGCGAGCGGGAAGTTCCGCTTCTCCAGGCACTTCAGCATCTCGACACCGACTGCGCCGGTCGCTCCCGCGACCGCGACGACAGGATTGCGCGCCACGACTTCCATCCATTCCCGAAAACAAAAGGGCGCGGCGTTCTACGCGCCCGCGCCCTGTGTCACAAGCCGCTTGAGCGCAACGGCCTATTCGCAGAGCGCATAGAGCGCAATGCCGTCGCCTGTGCCGTCGTCAGCCATTTCCATCAGCGAATTGACGCTGGGGTCGTGCGTGTAGACAAGGGCGGGCTCCTTGTCGCCGGTTTCCGCGTAAAGCTCGATGACGACGAAGGGTGGGTCGACCGTCGCAAGAGCGGCCGCGAAGGACCGCCCAGGTATGACCGCCGGTGCATCGCTCGCCTTCGCGAATAGCTCGACCCGGTCCTGTTGGAAGCTGAATCGTATCGACGGGCCTGCGCAGGCCTTGGCGGCGGCGATGGCCTGCGGTGACAAGTCCTCCTCGATGAGGCCCCAGCGGCCCTGATCGAGCACCGCCTTAGCCTCCGGCATGATCGTACCGGCCACGGCTTCGACCGCCATCCAGGCGCAGGCCGCCACTAGGGCGATAGCAGGCGTTCGATCGAGCATCATGCGAGGCCTCAACTGCGATCCCGCACGCTCCGCCGTCCGTCGCGCCGGCTCAACGCCGCATTTGGCCGCAGCGTCACGCCCTCAAAGCACCTTGCGGTACTCATGATCGTCGATCCAGCGCCCTCGCACCTTCTCGCGCATCGCATGGGTACCGGCGCGAACGAAACCCAGCGCCTCGGCCAGGCGGATCGAGGCCGTATTGCGCGTGTCGATGAAAGCCGCCGCCTCGCGAACGCCGATCGAGCGCAGATGATCCAGAACGGCAGCCGCCGCCTCGCGGCCATAGCCCCGGCGCTGGAAGGGCAGGAAGGTCCACCACGCCACGAGCGCCGTCGCGTCGCCGCGCACCGTCGCCTCGACCAGCCCGGCATAGCCGCCGGCGGCGATCCGCACCGCCCAGTTCAGCCACAGTTCCTCGCCATCCGCCGAGCGCCGCTGCTCCAGAGCTTCGAAGCGCCGCGACAGGTGCGAAGCGGCGAGCGGCGGTTCCTTGGCGATATAGGTGTAGAGCATCGGATCCTTCAGCAGCCCGAACAGGCTCTCGCCATGCCAGGCGGTCAGCGGCTCCAGCACCAGCCGCGCCGAGCGCAGTTCCGGTTCGCGATAGGCCTCGAAGTCCAAGCTCTCAGAACCCCAGGATCAGCGACCAGTCGGGAATGATGAAGCGCCAGAATTTGCCGAAGCGCGGCCAGGGGATGCCGTTTTCCTTGGGCGACTCGGCGCGGGCCAGGTTCAGCGCATTGATCATGTCGATGCGCCTGCGGGTCGCGAAGGCCGTCCCGATGGCGACGCCGCCGCGCCGGAAGAGATTCTTGTAGACGACATGCGCCCCGACCTGCGCCGCCAGAATGCCTTCGGAATCCTTGCCGTGCACCTCGGTCAGCCAGTTGAACCAGCCGACATGGATACGCACGCACTCGTCCTTGCTGCCGAGCATCATCGCCGAGACCTTCTCGCCGCGCACGCTCTGCGGGGTTTTCTCGGGGTCGGTCGGCAGCCCCGCCCAGGCGTAATAGGCCTGCTTGTCGGGGTTGCGGGTTTCCATCTGGCCGAAGCCGCGCCCCGGCCCTGCATTGCCGCTCTTCAGCGGCTGGGCGATGTTGCAGAACAGCGATTCCTCGAAAAAGATCGCCAGGATCGTGTTCACGTCCAATGCCGAGCGATTGTAGCGGACGATCGCTTCGCGGATCGAATAAAGGTCCCACGCCTTGTTCTCGTGCCAGCCGGGTTTGGGCCGGTCGTTGTCGGTGAACTCGAAATTGAACTGCGGCCCGGTCGATCCCGGCAGCGCGCCGGGAATGCCGATGGCGAGCAGCGCGTCGTTGATCTTGGCCCAGGTGACGGGTCCGACCACCGCATCCGGGGCGATCTCCATCAGCTTCTGGAACTCGCGCACCTTGGCGGCGGTCTTCGGCCCGAAGATGCCGTCGGTGACGAGATCCTGCAGGTCCGAGGGCATGTTGTTGAGCCACCCCTGCAACAAGCCGACATCGGGGCCCTGCGACCCCTGCCTCAGGGTCGCTTTCATCGGTGGGGGTGCCATGGAGGCCTCGTCGCGCTGCGTGGAGGCCGCAGTCTAGCTGCATGGCCCCCCGGGCCGCCAGACGACGCTGTGCGGCCGATTGCGCGGCCGCGCCGGTCGGGCGTCAGGTGTTCATGCTGTCGAAGAAGTCCGAGTTGGTCTTCGAGGAGCGCAGCTTGTCGATGAGGAACTCGATCGCATCGACCGTGCCCATCGGATTGAGGATGCGGCGCAGCACGTACATCTTGGGCAGGATGGTCTTGTCGACCAGCAGCTCTTCCTTGCGCGTGCCCGAGCGCAGGATGTCCATCGACGGGAACACGCGCTTGTCCGAAACCTTGCGGTCCAGGATGATCTCGCTGTTGCCGGTACCCTTGAACTCTTCGAAGATCACTTCGTCCATACGGCTGCCGGTATCGATCAGCGCCGTCGCGATGATGGTCAGCGAGCCGCCTTCCTCGATGTTGCGGGCCGCGCCGAAGAAGCGCTTGGGCCGCTGCAGCGCGTTGGCGTCGACGCCGCCGGTCAGCACCTTGCCCGACGAGGGCACCACGGTGTTGTAGGCGCGGCCGAGGCGGGTGATCGAATCCAGCAGGATGACGACATCGCGGCCATGCTCGACCAGGCGCTTGGCCTTCTCGATCACCATCTCGGCGACCGCGACGTGGCGGGTCGCCGGCTCGTCGAAGGTCGAGGAAATGACCTCCCCCTTCACCGTGCGCTGCATGTCGGTGACTTCTTCCGGGCGCTCGTCGATCAGCAGGACGATCAGGTAGCACTCGGGATGGTTGGCGGTGATCGACTTGGCGATGTTCTGCAGCAGCACGGTCTTGCCGGTGCGCGGCGGGGCGACGATCAGGCCGCGCTGGCCTTTGCCGAGCGGGGCAACGATGTCGATGATGCGGGCCGAGCGGTCCTTCAGCGTCGGATCGTTCACTTCCATGCGCAGCCGCTCGTCGGGATAGAGCGGCGTCAGGTTGTCGAAATGAACCTTGTGGCCGGCCTTTTCGGGGCTGTCGAAATTGATGGTCGCGACCTTGACGAGGGCGAAGTAGCGCTCGCCGTCCTTCGGCCCGCGGATCTGGCCCTCGACCGTGTCGCCGGTGCGCAGGCTGAAGCGGCGGATCTGCGAGGGACTGACATAGATGTCGTCCGGCCCGGCGAGGTAGTTCGATTCCGGGCTGCGCAGGAAGCCGAAGCCGTCGGGCAGGACTTCCAGGACGCCGGCGCCCATGATTTCGATGTCGCTCTCGGCCAGCGCCTTGAGGATCGCGAACATCAGCTCCTGCTTGCGCATGGTGCTGGCGCCCTCGATCTCCAGCTCCTCGGCGAAGGCCAGCATCTCGGTCGGCGACTTGGCCTTGAGGTCCTGCAGCTTGACGGTCTGCAGCCTGAAATCCTGCATGGTCATGGGCGGGGTCTTCTCAGGGACGGGCGGGGGCTCGGGTGCGGCCGGAGCCTCGGGCTCGACGGCGGGCGAAGCGACCTCGGCGGCGGGTTCGCGAACAGACGTGCTGGCGCGCAGCGTGGTGCTTTTGCGTCCGGTGGTGGGGGGCTTGGAAGAAATGGGACTGACCTGACGAAATTGGAGATTCAAGCTGACCGCCGCATGAGGCGCCACAGGCGGCTCACGCGCATGCCCGCTCATCAAGGCGAAGCGGACATCGATGGTGATGACGGGTCCGGAGCGGACGGGCCTGGGCGCAGCGCCCCGCGTTCCCCGCTCCGATGACCTTCGGAAGAAGGCCGCCCCCAAGACCTAGCGCGATTTCAAACGCCTGTATAGCGCCTTTCCAGCGCTCTGCCCTTCGTTGACGCCGACGTCAAAAGGGCTTCACGACCACCAGGATCACCACGGCGATCGCCGCAAAGCTGGGAATCTCGTTCAGAAACCGCCAGGTCCGTCCGTTGCGCAGGCCGCCATCGGCGCGGAATCTGCGCACCTGCCCGGCAAGAAAGCCGTGGAATCCCGAAAGCCCCACGACCAGCGCCAGTTTGGCGTGTAGCCAGTACTGGCCGTCGAAAATTTCCGGCCGGGCAATGAGCATCAGCACCGCAAAGGCCCAGGCAACGATCATTGCCGGATTGGCGATGATCCGCAGCAGCCGCGCCTCGCGCAGCTTCCAGCCCTCGCTCTCCGCCGATCCGACCGCCGCCTCGCAGTGATAGGCGAAATAGCGCGGCAGCATGAACAGGCCCGCCATCCAGAAGATCACGAAGATCACATGGCCGGCCTTGAGCCACAGGAAGCCCTCACCCTCGAGCCAGCTCATGCCGCGCGCGTCTCCCTGCAGGGACAGCCTGCCGCCGCGCCGCAACCGGGCCAGGCCGGGTCCGGCGCGATGCCGGAGCGGCCGATCGTCTGGCGAACCAGAGCGGCGAGCCCGGCGATGAAGCGGGGATGCCGACCGACCGCCGGCACCCGGACATAGGCCGGCGCCCCGGCTCCGAGGGCCGCGTCGCGATAGACCTGGTCCAGCTCGTAGAGCGTCTCGGAGTGCTCCGATACGAAAGCCAGCGGGACGACGACCGGCACCTGCCCGGCTTTGGCCGTCGCCAGGATCTCGGCGTCGGTATCCGGACCGATCCACTTCAGCGGCCCGACCCGGCTCTGATAGGTGACGATGCTCGCCACCCCTTCGGCCCCGGCGGCGGCGGCGATCGCCTTGGCCCCGGCCTCGACCTGCAGCGGGTAGGGATCGCCCGCCCTGACGATGCGCTCGGGCAAGCCATGCGCGGAGAAGATGATCCTCGGCACGGCCCCGTCAGGAACCTCGGCCAAACCTTGCTTCAGAAGGTCGCCATAGGCGGCGACGAAGCCCGCCTCGAGCGGATAGCAGCAGATCGCGGCATCGGGAGCGTCCAGCCCAGCCCGCTTCGCCGCGCCGCGCCACTCGGCGAGCGAGGACGCCGTCGTCGTCGTCGAGAATTGCGGGTAGAGCGGGATGAGCGCCACGCGATCGGGTCGCCACGCCGCCAGCGTGCGCGCCGCCTCGTCGGCCCGGGGATGCCAGTAGCGCATGGCGATCACGGTCTTCGCCTCGATCCCGACGCCGGCCAGGGCCTGCGTCAACGCTTCGGCCTGTGCCTCGGTCTGCGGCACGATCGGCGATCCGCCGCCGATGGAAGCATAGATCGACTGCGCGTAGGCGCGGCGGCGCGACGCAATGAAGCGCGCCAGCGGCCAGCGGATGAAGCCCGGCGCGCGAATGATCGCCTTGTCTGAGAAGAGATTGGTCAGAAACGGCTGGACCGCGTCCAGCGTGTCCGGCCCGCCCAGATTGAACAGGACAACGCCCAGACGCATCAGTTGGCGCCTCGTACCACTGCGACCAGCCGGGCCACGTTCTCCGGCGGGGTCGGGGGGGTTACGCCATGGCCGAGATTGAAGATGAAGGGCCGCCCCTTCATGGCGGTGACGATCCGGCGCGCCTCGTCTTCCATGACAGGGCCGCCGTCCAGCACCAATACCGGATCGAGATTTCCTTGCAGGGCTACATTTGGCGGTACGACAGTGGCCGCGAAGGCGATGTCGCACATATGATCGACGCCGATCCCGTCGACGCCGGTCGCCCGTGCATAGGGGCCAAGATGTCCGCCGGCGCCGCGGGGAAATCCGATGATCGGCACATCGGGGTGCTTGGCCTTCACCGCGGCGACGATGCGCGCCGTCGGACCGGTGACCGCGCGCTCGAAAAGGCCGGCCGGAACGCTCCCCGCCCAGGTATCGAAGATCTGCAGCGCCTCGGCGCCCGCCTCCACCTGCGCCATCAGATAGGCCGAGGTCGCCTCGACCAGGCGATCGATCAGCGCATCGAACAAGACCGGCTCCTGCCAGGCCATGCGGCGGATGATCGTATGGTCGCTGCCGCCCGCGCCCTCGACCATATAGGTCGCGACCGTCCAGGGCGCGCCCGCGAAGCCGATCAGCGCGGTTTCGGACGGCAGGCTGGCCCGGATGCCGCGTACCGACTCCATGACGGGCGACAGGATCTCGGCGGCCCGCGCGTCCGACAGCCGCGCCAGCCCGGCGGCGTCGCGGATCGGCTCCAGCTTCGGCCCTTCCCCTTCCAGGAAGGCGACGCTCTGGCCGAGCGCATGCGGAATGAGCAGAATGTCGGCGAACAGGATTGCCGCGTCGAAGCCGTAGCGCCTGATCGGCTGCAGCGTCGCCTCGATGGCGAGCTCCGGCGTCAGGCAGAAGTCGATGAAATTGCGCGCCTTGAGACGCAGTGCCCGATACTCAGGCAGATAGCGGCCGGCCTGACGCATGATCCAGATCGGGGGGACCGCTCGTGCCTGCCCGCGCAGAGTCTCTAGAAAGGGCTTGGACACGGGTGACATGCTCGGCTGGCTGCTTCTCTTCCATCTCTTAAGGAGAAGAGGTGGTGGTGGGAAGTGGTAGAAGGGCCTGTGCAGAACGTGGATCAAGCGCTCGCAGGAAATGTCCCCAGAGGCCTGTGGATGGGGGTTCGGAGTCGGCTTTCCGGCCCCGATCGGTTAATGAGCGGTTAATGAAGCCCGGATTCCGCCTGTGATCACTCCTGTGGACGATGTGAACAACGGGGATCGCCCCGCGCCGCGACGCTGTCCCCATGACTCTAGGTCACCACGAAAATGCATCCCCGGACTCATGACTCGGCTCGCAAGACGGCCGCATCGTCGGGAGGCGCTGTGAGGCACGGGGAGGAAGCGTCGCGCGTGGCGCTACGCACAGGATTGCCCAGAGGCTTGCCCACAGGAGCGGCGCGATGAGCGAAAACGTATCGGCCGCCGCGCTCAGTCAGGGCTGGGGGCCGACCAATGTCTATTTTCACCTCCACCTTGTCTCGGATTCGACCGGCGAGACGCTGCAGGCCTATGCCCAGGCCGTGTGCGCCCAGTTCGAGGAAGGACGGCCGATCCTTCACATCCACCCGCTCATCCGCTCGCCGCGCCAGCTCGACCGCGCCCTCGCCGCGATCGAGGACGCGCCGGGGCTGGTTCTCTACACGCTCATGAAGGAAGACAAGCGCGAGGCCCTGGAAACGCTCTGCCTGCGTCTCGGCCTCCCGCACCTGAGCGTGCTCGACCCCGCCATCGCCATGACGGGCCGTTATCTCGGGATCGAATCGAGCCACCGGATGGGCGGCCAGCACGAGCTCGACCAGCGCTATTTCGCGCGCATCGATGCGCTCAACTACACGCTTGCCCATGACGACGGTCAGAACGTCGCCGGCTTCCATCAGGCCGACATCGTGCTGCTGGGCATCTCGCGCACCTCGAAGACCCCGACCAGCCTCTATCTCGCCAATCGCGGCTACAAGACCGCCAACCTTCCCCTGGTCCCCGGCGTCCCGCTGCCGCCCGACGTCGAGGCGCTGGAGGGGATGAGCGCCGGCCCCCTGGTGGTCGGGCTCATCGCCAGCCCCGAGCGCATCGTGCAGATCCGCCGCAACCGCCTGATGGCGCTGCAGGAGCGTCACGAAACCGACTATGTCGACGAGGATCACGTGCGCGACGAGATGTCGTCGGCGCGCAAGCTCTTCCTGATGAAGGGCTGGCCGATGATCGATGTCAGCCGCCGGGCGATCGAGGAAACCGCGGCGGCGGTGATCGCGCTGCTCAACCGGCGCCGGACCGAAGGCCTCACCCTGGCCGGCAACAATGATTTCTGATCTCTCGGTCCCGCTCGTTCTGGCCTCGTCCAGCGCGTCCCGCGCGGCGATCCTGAAGGCCGCGGGCCTCGCCTTTTCCGCGGTGCCGGCCCGGATCGACGAAACCGCGCTCATCGAGAGCCTGCTGGCGGAAGGGGCTCGCCCCCGCGACATCGCGGAGGCGCTCGCCGAGGCCAAGACTCTGAAGGTGGCCGCCTCCGCGCCGGCCGATGCCATCGTGCTCGGCGCCGACCAGCTTCTCGTCTGCGAGGGACGCATCCTCGAAAAGCCGGCGGGCCGGGCCGAAGCGGAAACCCATCTCGCCTTCCTCAGCGGCAAGCGGCACGAGCTGGTCGGCGGCGTAACCGCGGCGCGCGGCGGCCGCATCGTCTGGCGCCATGTCGAAACCGCACGCCTGACGATGAGAAGCATGGACGCGCGCTTCATCGCGGACTATCTCGACCAGGCTGGCGCTGACGTGTTCGCCAGCGTCGGCGCCTATCATCTGGAAGGGTTGGGGCCCCACCTGATGAGCCGGATCGAAGGCGACTTCTATTCCATTCTCGGGTTGCCGCTGCTGGCGGTGCTCGATTTCCTGCGGACCCAGGGGGCGCTGCGCGCATGACGATTTCGGGCCGGGCGAAGATCGCCGGCGTGATTGGCTGGCCGGTGGCGCAATCGCGTTCGCCGCTGATGCACAATCACTGGATCTCGACGCTGGGGCTGGAGGCGGCCTATGTGCCGCTGGCCGTGAAGCCGGAAAACATCGAGCGCGCCGTGCGCGCCTTGCCGGCACTCGGTTTCCAGGGCGCGAACGTCACCGTCCCCCACAAGGAAGCGGCGCTGAAGGCCTGCGACGGGCTCGACGCGGCCGCCCGGCGGATCGGTGCGGTCAACACCATCGTGGTTCGTGAGGACGGCGGACTTGAAGGGCGCAATACCGATGCCGTCGGGTTCGCCGAAAGCCTGCGCGCCGCCTCGTGCAGCGCCGGCAATGCCGGCGCGACGGCTCTGGTGCTGGGCGCCGGCGGCGCGGCAAGGGCGATCGTCGCGGCGCTGATCGACCTCAAGTTCGGCCATATCCGCATCGCCAACCGGACCGATGCGCGCGCTTCGGCGGTGGCTGCGGCCTTTTCGGCGGAGAAGGTGAAGATCGAGCCCATCGCATGGGATCAGCGCAGCGACGCTCTCGACGGCGCCTCGCTGCTGGTCAACACGACCAGCCTCGGCATGGTCGGCCAGCCGCCGCTGGAGATCGACCTCGCGCCGCTCTCTCAGGGCGCGGTCGTTGCCGACATCGTCTATTCGCCTCTGGCGACGCCGCTGCTGCGCGCCGCTCACGAACTCGGCCTGACGACGGTCGGAGGTCTGAGAATGCTGATCGAGCAGGCCCGCCCGGGTTTCGCGGCCTGGTTCGGGCAGACGCCCCCCGTCACCAGGGAACTGATCGAGATGCTTGAAGCCGACGTCAGGGCGCGGGCCGGCTGATGCTGCTCGTCGGTCTCACTGGCTCGATCGGCATGGGCAAGAGCGAGACGGCGAAGATGTTCGCCGCCCTCGGCGTGCCGGTCTACGACGCCGACGCCGCCGTCCATGCCCTCTATGACGTCGGCGGCCTCGCGGTCGAACCCATCGGCGCGGCCTTTCCCGGAACGGTGGTCGACGGCAAGGTCGACCGCACGCGCCTTGCCGCGGCGACGCTCGGCGACGAGGCCGCGATCAAGCGCCTGGAGTCGATCATTCACCCCCTCGTCGGCAGGGCGCAGCTGGATTTCCTGCATGGCGCCGAGGCCGCGGGCGCCCACATCGTGGTCCTCGACGTGCCGCTTCTCTTCGAGACCGGCGGCGATGCGCGGGTCGATGCGGTAGTCGTCGTCTCCGCCCCGGCCGACATCCAGCGCGCCCGCGTTCTCGCTCGGCCCGGCATGACGGCGGACAAGTTCGAAGCGATCCTCAAGCGCCAGACGGCCGACGCGGCGAAACGGGCCAGGGCGCATTACGTGATCGACACCCATCTCGGCCTCGACCATGCGCGCGAACGGGTCGCCTATGTGCTGGAGGATCTCAAGCGGCGCGAGGCCCGCATCTGGGCGGCCCGCAAGGCGGCGGCGCCATGATGCGCGAGATCGCGCTGGATACCGAAACGACCGGTCTCAAGCCGGAAGAGGGCCACCGCATCGTCGAACTCGGCTGTCTGGAGCTCGTCAATCACGTCCCCACCGGACGGACGCTGCACGCCTATTTCGATCCCGGGCGGCCGATGGAGCCGGACGCCACCCGCGTTTCGGGCATTACCGACGAGATGCTGCGCGGCAAGCCGGTCTTCGCCGATCTCGCCCCGCAATTCCTCGATTTCATTGCCGACGCCCCGCTGGTGATCCACAACGCCGCCTTCGACATGGGCTTCCTCAACGCCGAGCTGACGCGGGCAGGCTTCGCGGCCCTGCTGCCCGAGCGGGCGATCGACACGCTGCTGATCGCGCGGCGCAGATTCCCCGGCGCACCCGCCTCGCTCGACGCGCTCTGTAAGCGTTTCGGCATCGATCTCTCCGAGCGCATCAGGCACGGCGCGCTGCTCGATGCCGGATTGCTGGCGCAGGTCTATCTGGAACTTTGCGGCGGCCGTCAGCCCGGTCTGGTGCTGGCGGTGGAGGCCGGCGTCCGCGTCGCCGCGACCGCGCCGGAAGCGGCCGCCGGGCAACGCGTCCGGCCACACCCGCTCGCGCCGCGGCTGACCGACGAGGAGGCGGCCGCCCACGCCGCCTTCGTCGCCTCCCTGAAGGGCGAGGCGATCTGGAAGCGCTACCAGTCCTAGCGGACGATCAGGCGGTGCCGGTCTGCCCGCTGGCCTGCGCCGCCCTCTGGCGCTCCATCTGGGCGCGGTAGAGGCCGGCGAAATCGATCGGGTCCAGCATCAGCGGCTGGTAGCCGCCGTCGCGCACCGTGTCCGCGACGATCCGCCGGGCGAACGGGAACAGCAGGCGGGGCGCCTCGATCAGCAGGAAAGGCTGCTGCTGGTCCGCGGGAATGCCGCGCAGCAGGAAAGCCCCGGCATAGACCAGCTCCATGACATAGACGGAGGCGTCGCCGGACTTGGCGTCGATCATGATCCGCAGCCCGACCTCGAACTGGTCGGCGCCCAGCGGGCGGACCTGGACGTCGATCCCCACCTGGATCTGCGGCTTGGTCTGGGCGAGCTGCGCCGCCACGCCCGGGTTCTCGAAGGACAAGTCCTTGACGAACTGGCCGAGGATGGAAATCTGCGGACCTGCGCCCTGGGGGGCGGCTTCGGGAGCGTCTGTCATCTGATCGGGTGCCTTTGCGGAGGCGGGGCAGCTACCATGCCGGACGCGGCTGGCGCAAGCGAAGCGGCTGGCGCAGCGCGCCGTCGCAGCCTATATTGATTGAAACGGTGGCCATCCGGGGCCGCAGGACCTTCATCCTGCCGGATTTCCGGGCGATACCGAATACTGGGGCGCAGGCAGCGCCGGAGGCTTCAGCGTGGCCCGAGGGGCCCGGAGCAGCTATGACTACGATCGAAGTGTTCGACATCATCCTGCTCGCGGCGATCGCCGGGTTCTTCGTGTTCCGCCTGTGGTCGGTGCTGGGCACCCGCACCGGCAGCGAACGCTCGCCCGAAACGACCAATGGCGACGCCAAGACCCGTCCGTCCGGCGCCCCTGCAGCGCCCCTGCCCGCCAACGACAAGGGGCCTGCGCCGGTCGCGCGCCCGGCCCTGGCGCTGCCCCCCGCCGTCCAGCGCGGCGTTGCCGAGATCGCCGCCGCCGACCGCAGCTTCGATGCCGAAGGCTTCCTCCAGGGCGCGTTGGCGGCCCACGAGCGCGTGGTCGATGCCTTCGCCGCCGGCGACCGCGCCGAGCTGAAGATGCTCCTCGGTCCGGAAGTCTACGCCGCCTTCGACCGGGCGATCGGCGAGCGCGAGCGGGCCGGACTGACCGCCTCGTCGGTCTTCGTCAAACAGGCCGCACCCCAGATGGTGGCCGCCTCGCTGAAGGGCCGCAACGCGGAGATCGACATCCGTTACGAGAGCGAATTGATCCAGTTCTCCAAGAACGCCGCCGGCGAACTCGTCGAGGGCAGCGAAAGCGCGGTCAAGCGCATCGTCGATCGCTGGACCTGGCTGCGCGACGTGAGGTCGGGCGACCCGAACTGGAAGCTGGTCGATACCGACTACGGCGATTGATCGCAGCGGCGTCGTCATGGGCGCCGGCGGCGCGATCACGACCGGCCGCCTGACGGCCTTCGCAGCCCTGACGATCGGGCTTCTGGCCGCCGCCGCCGTCGCGCTGTCCCCGCCCGCCGAGCTGCGCCGCACGCCGACCGCCCCCGCCGCCACTTTGACCCCGGTCGCCTTCGCGGACCTGCCCGGCTGGGCCGAGGACGATCCGGCCGGCGCCCTCGCGGCCTTCCGCGCCAGCTGTCCCGGTATTGTCGCCGACCCGGGGCGCTTTTCCCCCGTCTTCGGGGCTGCGGCCGACTGGGCAAGGGTCTGCGCGGCGGCCGCGGACACCCTCCCGGCCGGCGCAAGGGCGTTCTTCGAAACCCGTTTCGAAGCCTTCGCGGTTTCCGGTCCTGACGGCGCCACCGGCCTCGTCACCGGCTATTACGAGCCCGAGCTGGACGGCAGCCGCACCTGGTCGATGGTGTTCCCGGAGCCCGCCTATCCCGCGCCCGCCGACCTCGTGACGGTCGATGCGGCGGCCTTTGCCGCGCTGCTGAACGGCCAGCGCTTGGCGGGAAAGGTGGTCGGCGCCAGGCTCGTCCCCTACGACACCCGCGGCCAGATCGGCGCCTACAGCTATGGCCGCCGCAACCGCCCCTTGCTCTATTTGCGCTCGCAGGCCGACGGCTTCTTCCTGCAGATCCAGGGCTCTGGCCGGGTCCGCCTGACCGACGGTACGCTGGTCCGCCTCGGCTATGCCGCCCAGAACGGCCATCCCTATACGGCGATCGGCGGCGAACTGATCGCCCGCGGCGAGATCGCGCGCGAAGACATGTCGATGGCGGCGATCAGGGCCTGGCTTGCCGCCAACCCGCTCGAGGCGGAGGCCCTGATGAACCGCAACGCCTCCTATGTCTTCTTCGCGGAAAGCCCGCTCGACGATCCCTCGGTCGGACCGAAGGGGGCCGAGGGCGTCGCGCTGACGCCCGGCCGCAGCCTGGCGGTCGATGCGCGCGTCTGGCCCTATGGCCTGCCCGTCTTCGTCGCCGGACGGATCGCCGCCGCCGACGGCATCGGCGAGGAGGACATGGCGCGGCTGATGGTGGCGCAGGACACCGGCGGCGCGATCCGCGGCGTCGTCCGCGGCGACATCTTCTTCGGCTGGGGGGCGGAGGCCGAGCGGCGGGCCGGCGGCACCGATGGCGCGGCGCGGTTCTATGTGCTGCTGCCCAGGCCGCCAGAAGCCGTCCCGTCCGTCCCGGAACCTCTTTCGGTTGCGCCCCGGCCATGACCCGCCGCCTCACGCCGGACGAGCAGGCGCTCTGGCAGAGCGTCGCCGCGACGGTCAAGCCGCGCCGCCGTGCCGCGGCCCCGGCGGCAACCCCAGCGGTACCCGCGCCGGCCCCGGCCGGGACCAGGCCAGCCAAGCGCCGAGCGCCGCCGGCCGCCTCGCCCGCGCCGCCCGCCGCGCCGCGCCCGGCGTCGCCGCCCTTCGACACCGCCGGGCTCGACGGCAAGCGCGCCGCCCGCCTGCGCAAGGGCGAGATCGCCATCGACGCCCGGATCGACCTGCACGGCCTCACCCTCGCCCCGGCCCACGATGCGCTGCTGCGCTTCGTCCATGATGCCCGCCAGCGCGGCGACCGGCTGGTCCTCGTCATCACCGGCAAGGGCGGCGGCGGCGACGGCGCGCTGAAGCGCCTGGTGCCGCTCTGGCTGCACGAGGCGGCGGTCCGGCCCGCCATCGCCGCGATGACGCCGGCCCATCGCCGCCATGGCGGGGGCGGGGCGATCTATGTTTATCTGCGCCGCCGCAGAGGCGAGGCCCGGGGGAGCAAGGCGTGACGGGAGAGCCCGACGACATCGATATCGCCGCCTCCTATTCGCGCCAGGACACGGCGCGTGTCGTCCCGCTGCTCGATGCGCTGAAGGCGCGCGGCGTCAGGGTCTGGTTCGACAAGAACATCCCCGGCGGCGCCCTCTGGGAAGAGACCATCACCCGCAACATGCGGCGGGCGAAGGCGGTGCTGTTCTTCGTCTCGCGCGCCTCGCTGGACAGCGACCGCTGCTTCGACGAGGTCTCGGCCGCCCGGACGCTGCGCAAGCCGATCGTTCCGGTTCTGGTCGAGCCGGTGCGCATGCCCGACGACCTCCCCGACCGGCTGGTCCTGACGCTCCAGACGCGCAACACGGTCGATGCCTATCCGGGCGCGGACGGCGATCCCGTCGCGACCCTCATGCATGCCCTCTCGCTGTTCGGCGTCCGCCCGAAGGATGGCGCGCCTACACCGGCCGCCGAAGCCGTCCCGGTCGCGCCGCCCGCCCCTGCGATCGCCGTTGCCGCGCCGCCGCCCGCCGCCGCCCCGCTTGTCCCGCCGCCCGGCGCCCGGCCGCGCCGGGCGCTGATGTGGGGGACGCTTGCCGCGATGGCCCTCGTTCTCGTAGCGGCGGCCGGTCTCTATGCCGGAGGCGTCATCGGCGGCGCCGCGCCGCCGAAGGTGCAGATCGCCGAAGCCGATTGGTGCCTGCGCTCCGCGCCCCACCTCCTGAAGAGCGCGATGCCGCCGGCCGGGCTGTCCGCGCTCCAATCCGCCGCCGACGATGGCGATCTCGATGCGCAGACCCTCGTCTGCCTCTCGGCCAACAAGGCCTGCACCGGCGGCGAGGGCGACGCGGCGGCGATGGCTGCCGCCTATGCCGCATGCGTCAAGGCGGGCGATCGCGGCCGCTGGCGCGCCGTCTTCAACCAGGGCTGGCTCAAGCAGCGTGGCTGCGGCGTTCCGGTCGACGGGTCCGGCGCCGCGGCGGCGGTGACCCGCGCCGCCGAGGCGAACTGCGCCATCGCGCAATTCTATCTCGGCACGCTCTACCAGGACGGCGAACTGGTCGACTTCGACGAGGCCAAGGCGATCCGCTGGCTGCAGGCTGCGGCCGACCAGAACTATCCCCCGGCCCTCAATCGCATGGGCGCCGCCTATGCGCTCGGGCGCGGCGTGCCGGAAGACGATGCCAAGGGCACCGAGTACTATCGCCGGGCCGCCGATCTCGGCGACGCCCGCGCCATGCTGAACTACGCTCGCGCGCTGGAACAGGGCGTCGGAACGGACCGCAACACCGGCGCCGCCATCGCCTATTACCGCCGCGCTGCCGAACAGAGCGACGAACAGGAAATCCGCGACCTCGCGAACCAGGCGCTCGAGCGCCTGGGCGCCGCGAAGCCCGCCCGGACGTGAGAGCCACATGAGCCAGACTGCGCCCGATCGCGTCGATGCCGCCGTTTCCTATTCGCGCGCCGACCAGGACCGCGTCGAGCCGCTGCTGGAGGGCCTCAAGGCGCGCGGCCTCGCGATCTGGTTCGACAAGGACATCCCCGGCGGCGCGCTGTGGGAAGAGATCATCGCGCGCAAATACCGCATGAGCGGCGCGCTGCTGTTCTTCGTGTCGCGCGACTCGCTGGCCTCGCAGCGCTGCTCCGAGGAAGTCTCGACCGCCCGCACGCTCGGCAAGCCGATCATCCCGATCCTGCTCGATCCCTTGAAACTGCCCGACGACCTGCCCGACCGCTTCGTCCTCACCCTCCAGGCCCGCAATACGGTCGAGGCGCACAACCGGCCCGCGCCGCTGGTCGAGGAGGCGATCATCGGCGCTCTGGCCGGGTTCGGCATTGCGCCCGGCGCCCCGCCGCCCGCCCCTCAGCCGCGCGCCGCCGCCCCCGGTCCCGGCGCCCCGGCGCCGCGGCAGGACAAGCGGCGCAGCGGCGCGATCATTGCGTTCGGCGGGGCTGCGCTGGCGACCGTGCTCGTCGCGGCGGCCTATTTCCTCTTCATGCGCCCGGCGCCGCCGGCAGCCACCGCCGGCGCCCCCGCGGCGGCCTCGCCCGTCGCATCGGCCTCGCCGGCCAAGCCTGCGCCTACCCCTGCGCCTGCGGCCGATCCCGCCCCGCCCCGCCCCACGCCGGCGGCCCCGGCCGCGACTCCCGCGCCCACCGATGTCGCCGCCGCAACGGCGGTCACGCTGACGCTCGACAAGACGGCCTATGTGGAAGGCGACGAGCCCGTGGCGACCGTCGCCGGTCTGCCCGGCAACGCCGAGGACTGGGTCGCCATCGCCCTTGCCGGCACGCCCGACAACCAGAGCGTCAGCTACGTCTATACCGGCGGCATCAAGGCCGGAACGCTGACGCTCAAGCCGGTCATGCTCGCAGGCCGCTACGAGGCGCGCGTCTTCCTCGGCAAGGCAGCGGGCGGCGACAAGGTTCAGGCGCGTGTCGCCTTCGACGTCACGCCGTTTCCGCCGCCGACCCTCGCGCTCGACCAGGAGACCTATCTGGAGGGCGAAGCCGTTACCGCGACGGTCTCCGGCATGCTGGGCGCCAAGGAGGACTGGGTGGCGATCGCCGAGGAAGATGCGGAGCCCGGCGTTTTCGTGTCCTACAAATATACCGGCGGCGGCGCCGGCAAGACGCTGCGCCTCAAGCCGGTGATGCAGCCCGGCCGCTACGAGGCGCGGGTCTTCTTCAACGACGCCAGCGGCGACCGGACGATCCGGGCGCGCGCCGCGTTCGAGGTCCTGCCCGCCCCGCCCGTGATTCTGACGCCCCAGGCCGGGCTCTACGCCCCGGGCGAGGCGATCGAGGTGGCCTTCAGCGGCATGCCGGGCAACGACAATGACTGGGTGGCGATCGCCGGCCTTGCGGCGGACGACGCACCCTTTCTCGACTACGTCTATACCGGCGGCCAGCGCTCCGGATCGGTCACGCTGACCGCCCCGGAAATCCCCGGGGTCTACGAGCTGCGGGCCTTTTTCGACGACACGACCGGCGACAAGACGATCCGCGGCAGCGTGACGGTCGAGGTCTTGGCCGAAGCGCCCGAGCCTGTGCCCGAGCCCGAGCCCGAGCCCGAGCCCGAGCCTCAGGACCCGGCCGAGTCGGTCGCCGACCCTGAGCCCTCGCCGGAGGCCGTCGACGAGGCGCCGCCGCCTGAAGCGGCGGAACCGCAGGACGGGGCGGCGATCGAACCCGAGTCCGCCGAAGAAATCCTGTCACCGCTCGACTGCGCCCTGCCCGAAAACGTCGTGGCGGAGCCCGATCAATGCCCGCTCGATTGCGCCAATCCGGCGCACGCGGCCGCCTTCCCCGAGGACTGCCCGGCGCCGCCCTGAAGCGGGCCGGGCCGCTCTCCTCAGGGGATCTGGGTCACGGTCAGCTCCCTGGCGCCCGGGGCGACCAGCGGCACTTTCAGCTTCTCCTCGACGGTCTTTATCTCGCCCGTCTCCTGTTCGACCCAGCTCCGGCTGACCTTCAGGACGACATGGTCCTTCGTCTGCTCGGCGATTTCCCAGCTGTTGAAGTCGCCGATCTGAAAGACCGTCCAGCCGCCGTCGGGCGACTCGCCGGCGACGGCGAGGAAGGTATAGAGGCCGTTGATGGCCGGATCGCCCCCGGCGGTCGAATAGATCTTCGCGCCCGTTTCGGATGCCTCGATGAAGGTGACGTCGGTGACATAGGCCTCGGGCGTATCGCCCTCGACCGCCTTGATGGTCTGCGCGGCCCCGGCCGCCAGGGCCGCAGAACCCGCCATCAGGCCGAGAACCAGTCCGGCCAGAATACTCGTGCGCATCCGTCTCTCCTTGGGGACCCGCGCCCCTCATGTGCCGGTCCGACACTGGAATGACGGCGCCAGCGAGGCAAGCGGGCCGCGTGGCGGCCGTGGCGGCCCGGGCGCGGCATTAGATCGCGCCAGTGTGATCGGCCTGCGCAGGGGCGGGCTTTGATTTCGCCCGGCCGGGCAGTAGACGGACATCATTGCGCTGAGGGGATCTTGACCACCATGCTGTCCATCCGTCGCGCGGCGTTCGCCGCGTCGCTACTCGTTCTTGCGGCCGTGCCGCTGCCCGCCCTGGCCGCCGAAAAGGCCGTCATCGGCGCCTGGGGCTTCGACACCGCCACCATGGACACCTCGGTCCGGCCGGGCGACGATTTCTTCAAGTACGTCAACGGCACCTGGATCAAGAACACGACGATGCCCGCCGACAAGGCGCGCTACGGCGCGTTCGACGCGCTGCGCGACAAGTCGGAAGCCGACGTCCGCGCGACCATCGAGGAGATCGCCAAGCTCCAGCACGAGCCGGGCTCGGCCGGCCAGAAGGTCGGCGACTTCTACAACGCCTTCCTCGACGTCGCGGCGATCGAGGCCAGGGGCCTCGAACCGGCCCGCGCCGATCTCGACGCCATCGCCGCCGCCGCGACCATCCAGGACATCGCCGTCCTCATGGCCCGGCCCGGCATTCCGGGCGGCCCGGTCGGCATGGGCGTCGGCCTCGATTCCAAGAACCCCGATGCCTACACGATCGACGTGGCGCAGAGCGGCCTCGGCCTGCCCGACCGTGACTATTACCTGCGCGACGATGCGCAGTTCGCCGACATCCGGACGGCCTATGCCGCCTATATCGAGCAGATTCTGACCATGGCGGACTACCCCCAGCCCAAGGAGTCGGCGGCCGCGATCCTCGCCGTGGAAACGGCGATCGCCACCGAGTCGTGGGAGCGCGCCCGGCGCCGCGACCCGAACGCGACCTACAACCCCATGACCCGCGCCGAGCTGCGCGCCTTCGCGCCGGACTTCCCGTGGGATGCGGCGTTCGAGGCCATGCAGCTGCCGGCCTCGTTCGAGCGCTTCGTGGTCAACGAGAAGGACGCGGTGCAGAAGCTCGCCGCGATCTTCGCCGCGACCCCCGTCGAGACCTGGAAGGCCTACCTGACCTTCCACTACCTCGACGCCTATGCCGGCGTTCTGCCCAAGGCCTATGACGATGCCGCTTTCGCTTTCGCGTCGAAGATCTCGGGCCAGGAAGAACAGCGCGAGCGCTGGAAGCGCGGCATCGGCGCCGTGAACCGGACTCTCGGCGAGGCGGTGGGCGAGCTCTATGTCGCCCGCTATTTCAGCCCCGAGTCCAAGGCCGAGATGCTGAAGCTGGTCGAGAACCTGCGCGCTGCCTACAAGGCGCGCATCGAGGCGCTCGACTGGATGGGCCCTGAGACCAAGACCCAGGCGCTCGCCAAGCTCGCCGCCTTCCGCGTCAAGATCGGCTACCCCGACACCTGGCGCGACTATTCCGATCTTGAGGTCGTGGCGGGCGACGCGCTCGGCAACATGAAGCGCGCCGCCGCCTATGAATGGCGCCGCGACCTGGCGCGGCTCGACAAGCCGACCGACAAGGACGAATGGTTCATGTCGCCCCAGACGGTGAACGCCTACTACAACCCGATCTTCAACGAGATCGTGTTCCCGGCCGCCATCCTGCAGGCGCCGTTCTTCGACCTCGCCGCCGACCCGGCGATCAACTACGGCGCGATCGGCGCGGTCATCGGCCATGAAATGGGCCACGGCTTCGACGATCAGGGCGCCAAGTTCGACGCCACCGGCAATCTGCGCAACTGGTGGACCGCCGAGGACGAGGCCCGCTTCAAGGAGCGGACCAAGACGCTGGGCGAGCAATATGCGGCGTTCGAGCCGCTGCCGGGCATCCACGTCAACGGCGAGCTGACCATGGGCGAGAACATCGGCGACCTCGGCGGCATCTCGGTCGCGCACGAGGCCTACATGATGTCGCTGAACGGCGCCGAGGCCCCGGTGCTCGACGGCTTCACCGGCGAGCAGCGCTTCTTCCTCGGCTACGCCCAGGTCTGGCGCTCCATCCAGCGCGACGAGTCGCTGCGCAACCAGATCCTGTCGGACCCGCATTCGCCGCCGATGTACCGCGTCAACGGCGTCGTCCCCAATGTCGACGACTGGTATGCGGCGTTCGGCGTCGAACAGGACGCCAAGATGTTCATGGCGCCGGAAAAGCGCGTCCGCATCTGGTGATCTGAAGCGTCAGTCATGACGAAGGGCTCGTGCGGTGCGCGGGCCCTTTTTCTATGCACCGGCCCGGCGGCGGCCCCGGGGCCGCAGGCTTGGCGTCAGTTGGTCGGCGTCGCGGCGACGGCGCGCCGGGCGAGACTGCCGTCCTCGCCGCGCAGCGTGTTCGCGTCGAGCACGATGAGCGTGGTCGAGATCGCCGACTGCCCGTCGATCGCCACGGCGGCGTTGCAGCTGTCGGTGCTGGGGCCGGGGGCGGCGTCCCAGGTGCCGCTCAGCGCGGTCTCGCTCGCGGCCATGCCGGCCGGCTCGATCCGCACCGTGGCGCGGAAGGCGCCGTCCGCGCCGTAGGAGGCGCGGGTGACGATGCGTCCGCTCTGCCCGTTCATGTCGGTCTCGACCGCTATGTCCCAGGTGCCGGCGAGGAACGCCTTGCAGCCGGTATTGTCGAAGGTCGCGGCGCTCATCGAAAGCGCGGCGGCGGCGGCCAGGACAAGCGGGATCATGGAGTGCTCCGGTCGGTCGTCGAGGCGCGCCTTATAGCCGTCCGCTCCGGCGAAGTCAGCCGGGTCAGGGTGACGCTACGATACCCTCGCGCCGCGGGTCGGCGCCGCCCGCAAGACGCCCGTCGGCGCCGAGCATCACGGCGTGCAGGCCCGACGCCTCGCCCGCCCGCGCCTCGGAGATCTCGTGCCCCATGGCGCTCAGCGCGGCGCGAAGCCCGCCATCGAATCCCGCCTCGACCACCGGCTTGCCGCGCGCCACCACATTGGGCAGCGCGATCGCCTGCTGCGGCGTCAGGCCCCAGTCGAGCACGCCGACGAGGGTTTTCAGCACATAGCCGATGATCGCATTGCCGCCCGGCGAGCCCGCCGCCAGCAGGAAGCGCCCGTCGCGGAAGACGATGGTCGGGGCCATCGACGAGCGCGGCTTCTTGCCCGGCGCGACGGCGTTGGCGATCGGCCGCCCCTTCTCGTCGGCCGGACGGAACGAGAAATCCGTCATCTGGTTGTTGAGGAAGAAACCCGCCGCCATCCGCTGCGAGCCGAACGGGCCCTCGATGGTCGTCGTCATCGAGACGACATTGCCGCTGGCGTCAACCACGACGAAGTGGCTGGTCCCGGTCCAGCGCCCGGACAGGTCCGCCGCCCGCTGCGGCGCGCCGGGCGGGGTTCCGGCTTGGGCCTCGGCCATCGCCCGGTCGGGTGCGATCAGCGTCGCGCGGCCGGCGAGATAGTCCGCGTCGATCAGACCCGCGACCGGCACGGCGACGAAGCGGTCGTCGGCGGCATAGAGATCGCGGTCGGCATAGGCGAGCCGCTCCGCCTCGATCAGCAGGTGCCAGGCCCTCGCATCGCCCGCGCCGCCCGAAAGGTCGAACTGGCCGAGCATCCCCAGCGCCGCCAGTACGGCGATGCCGCCCGACGAGGGCGGCCCCATGCCGCAGACCAGCACGGCGCGATAGGGCCGGCAGAGCGGCTCCAGGCGGCGGGCCTCGAAGCCCTTGAGATCCTCCGCCGTCAGCGTCCCCGGTGCGTTGCCGCGGCGGACGGCGGCGACCATCGCCGCGGCGACCGGCCCCTCGTAGAAGCCCCTGGGGCCTTCGGCGGCGATTCGCTTCAGCGTCTCGCCATAGGCCGGGTTCTTGAGGATATGCCCGGCCGGCAGCGGCGTCGTGCCGTCGATGGTCAGGTAGGCCGCCGCGTCGGGCAGAAGCGGGCCGAAGCCGGCGACCGCCGCGATCACCCGGCTGAGGCGCGGCGAGACCGCGAAGCCCTCTTCGGCCAGGCGGATGGCCGGGCCGAGATCGGCGGCGAGGGAAAGCCTGCCGTGGTCGCGGTGGGCTGCGGCCAGCAGGGCGACGAGGCCCGGAACCCCGACCGCATCGCCGCTCTGCACGGCGGCGAGGAAGGCCTCGGGCTCCCCGGAGGCGGTCAGGAACATGTCCGGCCGCGCCCCGGCCGGGGCGGTCTCGCGGCCGTCATAGGCGGCGACATCGCCGCTCGCGGCGTCGTAGTGGATCAGGAACGCACCGCCGCCGAGGCCGGAGGACTGCGGCTCGACGAGGCCCAGCACCGCCTGCACGGCGATCGCCGCATCGACCGCCGAGCCGCCCTGGCGCAGCACCGCCAGACCCGCCTCGACGGCGAGCGGATTGGCCGCGGCGACCATCGCCCCGGCCTGCCAGTCGGAAGCCGGCTTGGCCTCGACCGCGCCCATGTCCGGCGCCGGCGGCGCGGCGCAGCCGGCGATCAGGGGGACGGACAGCAGAAGGACGGACAGCAGAAGGGCGCGGCGCATCATCGCGCCAGCCCATCACAGATCGCCAGAGCGCGGAAGAGCGGCCCTAGAGGATGAACTTGGAGAGGTCGGTGTTCTTGGCCAGCGCCCCGATCCGCTCGCGCACATACGGCCCGTCGATCGTCACCGTCTCGCCGTCCCGGTCGGCGGCGGCGAAGGAGATGTCCTCCAGCACGCGCTCCAGCACGGTCTGCAACCGCCGCGCGCCGATGTTCTCGACGCTCGCATTCACCTCCGCCGCGACGTCGGCCAGCGCGTCGATCCCGTCCGGCGTGAAGTCCAGCGTCACGCCCTCGGTCGCCATCATGGCCTTGTACTGGGTGACGAGGCTCGCCTCCGGCTCGGTCAGGATGCGGCGCAGATCGTCGCGGGTGAGGCCGGCCAGCTCCACCCGGATCGGCAAGCGGCCCTGCAGCTCGGGCAGCAGGTCCGAGGGCTTGGCGAAGTGGAACGCGCCCGAGGCGATGAAGAGGATGTGGTCGGTCTTCACCGGGCCGTGCTTGGTGGAGACGGTGGTGCCCTCGATCAGCGGCAGCAGGTCGCGCTGCACGCCCTCGCGCGACACGTCCGCGCCGCGCGCCTCCGACCGGGCGCAGATCTTGTCGATCTCGTCCAGGAACACGATCCCGTCATTCTCGGCCAGCCGCAGCGCGTCGCGCACCACCTCGTCGTCGTCGAGCATCTTGTCGCTCTCCTCGGCGATCAGGATCGGGTGGGACTCCTTCACCGTCATCTTGCGCTTCTTGCGCTTGCCCCCGAACGCCTTGCCGAGCGTCTCCTGCAGGTTCAGCAGGCCGACCGAGGCGCCCGGCTGGCCGGGAATGTCGAACAGCGGCAGGCCGCCGCCGGGCTGGGCGACGTCCAGCTCGATTTCCTTGTCGTCCATCTCGCCGGACCGCAGCTTCCGGCGGAACGCCTCGCGGGTCGCCTCGCTGGCGCCCGCCCCGACCAGGGCCTCCAGGACCCGCTCCTCGGCGGCCCGCTCGGCCCGCACCTGGACGTCCTTGCGCCGGGCCTCGCGCACCTGGCCGATGGCGATCTCCACCAGGTCGCGGACGATCTGCTCGACGTCGCGGCCGACATAGCCGACCTCGGTGAACTTGGTCGCCTCGACCTTCAGGAACGGCGCCTCGGCCAGCCGGGCGAGGCGGCGCGAGATCTCTGTCTTGCCGCACCCGGTCGGGCCGATCATCAGGATGTTCTTGGGCGTCACCTCCTGGCGCAGCGCCTCGGGCAGGCGCTGGCGGCGCCAGCGGTTGCGCAGCGCGATCGCGACGGCGCGCTTCGCCTCGCCCTGGCCGACGATGAAGCGGTCGAGTTCGGAGACGATCTCGCGGGGGGAAAAATGGGTCATGAGGCCGAGACATAGGGGCTCGCGGCGTCCGGCGAAAGGCCGCCGCGCGCCGGGCGAAGGCTCAGAGCGGCAGCTTGGGTTCCTTGGTCGGATGCACGCTCTGGTTGAGCCACTCGGCGAAGGTCGCGGGCGGCCAGTCGCCCGTCACCACCGCCTGGACGGCCAGCGCGAGGTCGGCTTCGGGGGCGATCAGGGTCTGCCCGTTGAGGGTCAGGAAGACCTCCAGCGCTGCCGTTGCGGTGCGCGCATTGCCGCTGCGGAAAGGCCGCTTGAGCAGGAAGCCGCAGAGCTGCGCGGCGGCGAGATCGGAGATCGACGGCGCGGAGCGTCCGGCGATCTCCATCGGCCGGGCGCGCAGCATCTCCAGCGCCATGTAGTCGGCGATCCCGGGGGTCCCGCCATGCGCCGCCAGCACCGCGTCATGCAGCGCCAGCAGCACGTCCCGCTCGATCCAGACGACCGCCATGGGCTCAGTCGGCGAGGGTGCGCAGCGTGTGCCGGCGGCGGCGCATGACGTCGCGCGCGATCTCGATCTGGCCGGCGAATTTGGGGCTGTAGGGGGTGAGGCGCATGCCGTCCGGGGCCGAGGTCAGGTAGAGCGCATCGCCCTTGGCGGCCCGTAATTCGGCCAGCGCCTCCTTGGGCAGGACGACCCCCAGCGAATTCCCCACCTGGACGATCTTCAGCGTGTGCATGACGACTCCCCCGTAAGTACGTCTGTTTTAAAGGCGTACCAACACCCGTCAATACCGCGGCGCGGCGTCGGCGGAAATCCGACTCGATCCCCCAGCCGCTCCGGAGCCAAGGGTTACGAAAGAGTCAACCGGCGGCGATCTCCTCGATCGTCAGGTTGCCGTTGGTGTAGACGCAGATCTGGGCGGCGATCTGCATCGCCTTGCGGGCGATCGCCTCGGCGGAAAGGTCCTGGTCCATCAGCGCCCGGGCGGCAGCGAGCGCGTAGTTGCCGCCCGAGCCGATCCCGATCACCCCGTCCTCGGGTTCCAGCACGTCGCCTTGGCCGGTCAGCAGCAGCGAGACCGATTTGTCGGCGACCGCCATCAGCGCCTCCAGGCGGCGCAGATAGCGGTCGGTGCGCCAGTCCTTGGCGAGCTCGACCGCGGCGCGCAGAAGTTGCCCCGGATATTGCTCAAGCTTGTTTTCGAGCCGCTCGAACAGTGTGAAGGCGTCGGCCGTGGCGCCGGCAAAACCGCCGATCACGTCGCCTTTTCCGAGGCGCCGGACCTTCTTGGCATTGGCCTTGACCACGGTCTGACCGATCGAGACCTGGCCGTCGCCGCCGATCGCAACAATGCCGTTCTTGCGGACGGTGAGGATGGTAGTGCCATGCCAGATCG
>JAEUMK010000002.1 GCA_016792565.1 Alphaproteobacteria bacterium | reverse complement strand
TTTATCGTGCGCAGCGCCGCCGTCAACCCTCGCGCGCCGCATTGCGCGTCCGCTGCGGTCGCATTGACTTTGGAACGGCGAGGCGGATTGGTTGTCGATCAACACTTGGGAGACTGTAACAGCGTGGCGGTGAGGCAGAAGGCGCGTGGCGCGGCGGGCGGCGCGAAGCCGGTCGCGAGGCAGGTGGACGATCCTGACAAGCGCCCCCTCGGCAGGCGCGAGCGCAACAAGCAGGAAAAGCGCGCCAGGATCGTCGGCGCGGCGCGCCGGCTGTTCGGCGAGAAGGGCTTTCAGGAGACCACCACCCAGGAGATCGCTGAAGCCGCGGACATCGGCATCGGCACGCTGTTCCTCTATGCGCGCTCGAAGGAAGATCTGCTGGTGATGGTCTTCCGGGACGAGATGATCGAGACGGCCCATGCCGCGTTCGCAAGACTCCGCCCCGGCGAGCCGCTGCTCGACCAGCTGCTGCGGGTCTTTCAGAGCATGATGGACTATCACGGGCGCGATATCGCGCTCGCCCGGATTCTGCTGAAAGAGATCATGTTCCAGGCGACGCAGGATCGCATGGCCGACATCACCGGGCTTCTGGACATCATTTATGCGGGGCTCGCCGAGCTTCTGATCGCAGCCCGCAAGGCCGGCGCCTACAAGAGCGACGCCGATCCGCTGCTGGTCGCCGAGGCGCTCTTCGCCAATTACTACATGGATCTTCTGGGCTGGCTGGGCGGGCGGCGGACGAAGCGGCAGACGCTCGACATCATGCGCAAGCACCTCGCCATCATCATCGGCTGTGCAGCCTGACTAAATTGACTATAGTCACTTATGATGGCAGTCATTAAGTGACCAAAACCCGGAGGCGCAGACCGCCGGGCCCGAGACGCGGAGGTTCCGGTATGTCACTGAAAAGCCGATGGGCGGCAGGCGAAGCGACGCTCGGCGCCTGGTGCATGATCCCCAGCGCCCTTTCCGCCGAGGCGTTGTCCGGGGCGGGCTTCGACTGGGTTCTGGTCGACATGCAGCACGGCTGCATGGACTACGAGAACGCCCTGGCGATGATCCGCGCGATCGACCTCGGCGGCGCGGTCCCGATCGTCCGCGTACCCTGGAACGATCCCGGCATCATCGGGCGGGTGCTGGATGCGGGCGCGCTCGGCGTCGTCATTCCGATGATCCAGTCGGCGGCGGATGCGCGGCGGGCCGCCGATGCCTGTCTCTATCCGCCGGCGGGCAGCCGCAGCTTCGGCCCGATCCGCGTCGGCCTGAGGGACGGGCAAGGCTATTTCGCCAACGCCAACGCGCGCGTCGCCGTGATCCCGATGATCGAGACGGCGCAGGCGCTGGCCGAGGTCGAGGACATCGCCGCGACGCCCGGCGTCGACGCGCTTTTCGTGGGGCCGTTCGACCTCTCGATCGCGCTCGGCCTGCCGCCTGGCGACAATGACGGCAAGCCGGCCTTCGATGCGGCGATCGCCGCGGTGACGGCGGCCGCCCGGCGCGCCGGCATCGCGACCGCCGTGCTCTCCAACGCCAAGGTCGCACCGCTGCGGCTGAAGCAGGGCTTCAGGATGATCTCGGTGACGACCGATCTCGCGACGCTGACGGGCGCGGCCCGCGCAGATCTCGACATCGTCCGCCGTGCCGGAGGGGCCAATGCTTGACGAGAACGTTCGCGCGAAAATCGTCGAGGACCTGCTGGGCGTCTATCGCGACCGGCGGCCGATGGGCCTCATCTCCAAGGCCTATCCCGGCATCGAGGTCGAGGATGCCTACCGCATCCAGGAGGCGTTCATCGTCCGGCGGGTCGCCGCCGGCGCGCGCATCAAGGGCTACAAGGTCGGCCTGACCTCCAAGCCCATGCAGGACATGGCCGGCTCCAGCGAGCCCGACTTCAGCGCGATGACCGACGACCTCTTCATCCCCGAGGCGACGCCGACGCCGCTCTCGCGTTTCTTCGATCCGATGGTCGAGATCGAAATCGCCTTCGTCATGAAGGAGACGCTGACCGGCCCGGGGGTGTTGCCGGCGGATGTGGTGCGGGCCACCGATTTTGTCTTGCCGGCCATAGAGATCGTGGATTTCCGCATTGCGCGCGCACCCGGTCTCAACATCATCGACACGGTCGCCGACCTTGCGGCATGCGGCGCGGCGGTGCTGGGCGCCAATCCGCGCCGGCTGGACGCCATCGACGTGCGCCGCGTCAAGGGCGATATCGTCCGCAACGGCGTCGTCGAGCAGTCGGGCGAGGCCTCGGCCGTGCTCGGCAATCCGGTGACCGCCGTCGCCTGGCTCGCCAACAAGCTCAGCGCTTTCGGCGTCAGCTTCCGTCCCGGCGATGTCGTCCTCACCGGCTCGTTCGTGCGTGCGATCCCCGTGAAGGCGGGCGACGAGATCCTCTGCCGGTTCGACCAGGGCCTAGGCGACGTCGCCACGTCGTTCGTCTGACGAGCGGCACGGGGTTGGGGAGAGAGGGCAGGGCACGCCCTCGCCTCCGCACCATTTGGTCGCGTCAGGCGCCGAACTGCTTGCGCAGGACCTTCTTGTCCGGCTTGCCGACGGCCGTGACCGGTATGGCCTCGATGAACGCGACGCTCTTGGGCGCCTGCACCGGCCCCTTGTGCTCGCGCACCAGCGCGATGAGTTCGGCCGGATCGACCTTGGCCCCGGGCCGCAGAACGACCGCCGCCTGAACGGCCTCGCCCCACTTCTCGTCAGGGACGCCGAAGACGGCAACCTGAGCGACGGCGGGATGTCCGGCGATCACGTTCTCCACCTCGCTCGGGAATACGTTGAATCCGCCGGTGACGATCATGTCCTTCTTGCGGTCGACGATTCGCAGGAACCCGTCGGGGTCCTTGACCGCCACGTCGCCCGTGTGCAGCCAGCCGCCGGCGAAGGTCTCCTGGTTGAGCTCGTCGCGATCGAGATAGCCGTTCATGACGAGCGGTCCGCGCACGCAGATCTCGCCGGGCTCGCCATCGGGCACAGCAGCATTGTCGTTGTCCAGCAACGCAACGTCGACCCAAGGCACAGGCCTGCCGCAGCTCGCCATGCGCAGGGGGTTGTTGGGGTCGTGCTCCGAGCGGCGCATGACGGTCACGGTCATCGGCGCCTCGGCCTGGCCGTAGAACTGGAAGAAGACCGGGCCGATGCGCTCGATGGCCTCCTTCAGGCGCACCGGCGACATCAGCGAGGCGCCATAGAAGACGGTTTCGAGGCTGGAGAGATCGTACTTGCCGAAGTCCGGGTGATCGAGAAGCGCATAGATCATCGTCGGGACAAGCATCGTGCAGGTGATCTTGTACTTCTCGATCGCCTCAAGAACCGCCTTCGGCTCAAAGGCCGGCATGACGACCATGGTGCCGTGCTTCAGGACGGTCGGCGCGAAGAGCGTCCCGCCGGCGTGACTGAGCGGGACCACAGCGAGGATGCGTGGGTTGATCGGCCACTCCCACTCCGAGAGCATGATCTGAAGCGCCTGAGCCCCGACCCGCGCGTTGCCCGGGATGGCCTTGGGCTTTCCCGTTGTACCGCCGGAATAGGACAGGCGGGTGATCTCGTCTCCGGTCAGCGGAGGGGGTACCAGAGGAGCCGGCTTGAAGTCGGCCGCGAGCGCAAAGAGATTCTCGCCATGCTCGCCTTCGCCGAGGGCGAGAACCGTCTTGAGCCGGTTCGTGCGTCGCTGGAGCTCCGCCGCACGGGCGCTGAACTTCCTGGGATCGTAGATCAGCGCATCGACGCCGCCGTCCTCAACGGCGAAGAGATGATCGTCCGCCGAACCCATCGGGTGGAGGGCGACGAGACACGAGCCCGAAAAGCCGGTCGCGTTGTGCAGGATCAGCACCTCGATGCAGTTGGTCGCCAGAAGCGCGACGCGGGCGCCGACGCCGATGCCGCGCGCCGTCAGAGCCTGAGCATACTGGCTGATGGCATCGCGTACCTCGCCGCCGGTCCATGCCCTGCCGCCCGCCATTTCGACCAATGGCCGGTCCGCGTCGCGATTGAGGGCATTGACGATCGGCAGAACCGGATAGGCGGCAGGATGCTGGGGAGTGGGCTGGGGCATGATGACGACTGCTTACCTGCTGCGTAAAGGAGAGGGAAGGCGGCCCCGTCCTGCATGATCGGCGGCGCGGCCTGTTTCAGGCATTGTCTCGCCGCGCACTGGAAAGCGATGGGCAAATCTTCGGCCCGACGCATACTATGGGCAGGCCGCGCCGCTTGCCGACGCGGCCCCTGCCTGACCGCGCCCGTCCCCTTGTTCATCTTCGAAGGCCACTGCCATGAGCACACTTCCCGCGAACTACAGACTGCGGCTCGAGCCGGAGGACGAGTATCCGCACGCGCCGGGCGAGGCGGCGAACTACAACGAGAGCATGTATTTCAACGTCTTCGATCCGGCGCGCATGGCCGGCGGCTGGTTCCGCATCGGCAACCGCCCGAACGAGGGGTACGCAGAAGTGAGCGTCTGCATCTACCTGCCGGACGGCCGCATCGCCTTCGCCTTCGGCCGGCCGAAGATCGCCGGCAACGCGGCGATGGATGCGGGCGGACTGAAAGTCGACGTCCTCGAGCCATTCAAGCGGCTGAGGGTCACCTTTAGCGGTCAGGCGCTGCTGCTCGCCCGTCCCTTCGAGATGGCTGACCCGCGCCGCGCCTATCGCGAAAATCCAAGCGTCCCCTGCTCGGTCGACCTCGTCTATGAGGGTGTCTCGCCGATGTATGGCGGCGAAACCGTGATGGCGGACGGATCGCCGATCCCCGTGGATCCGCAGAAGTCCTTCGCCAAGGCGCACTACGAGCAGCACTGCGCCGCCTCCGGCACGATCGTCCTCGGCGGCGAGCGCCACGAGATCGCGGGCTTCGGACTGCGCGACAAGTCCTGGGGGCCGCGCTACTGGCAGGCGATCGACTGGTATCGTTGGTGTCCGATGAATTTCGGGCGGGACTTCGGCATGATGCTGTCGGTCATCGGCGACGGCGCCGGCGGCGCGCGTCAGGGCGGCATGGTCTTCCGCGACGGCGCCTATGACCTCATCACCGAGTGCGCAATCGAAAGCGACTGGGACGCGCACGGCTACCAGACCGCGCTGCGCAGCCGCATCAGGACGCAGAGCGGCCGAAGCTATGAGGTGACGGGCAAGGTGCTCTCGCTCATTCCGCTGCGCAACCGCCGCACTGCGCCGGACGGCAGCGAACTCCATACCCGCATCACAGAGGGCATGACGGAGTATCGCTGCGGCGACCTTGTCGGCTACGGCCTCAGCGAATACCTCGACCAGATCGTCGACGGTCAGCCGAATGGAAAGGCGGCGGGCTACTAGGCCTCGCCCGCAGTCGCTCCCCCACGGTAATTCGGACCCGGCCAAGGGTCGGCCATCCGGTCGCCGTCACCGGCATGTCAGGGCGTCTTTGCGAGGCTCGTCAGCCAGGAATCGACAAGCGCCTTCTGCCGCGCTGGCGAGAGGCGCGCCTTGGTACGCAGGGCCTGGACCGCGATACCATCGACCAGCACCGTCGCGGTCTGGGCGAGCAGCTCGGGGTCCATAGACGCATCGACTTCGCCGGCCGCCTGCGCCCGGGCGAACAGTCGGGCGAGGCGCCCATGCCACTCCGAATAGCGCACGCGCGCCAACCGGCCGATGACCGGGTCGGTCTTGGCGCGATCCCAGAATACCAGCCAGACGCTCCATAGATCGCGCGCCTGAGCCGTCGTCGGCAACGCATCGTAGATCACGTGGCGGACGGCCTCCAGGCCGGCATGCTCCACCTCGTCGCGCTCCATGCGCGGGCGAACGACGATGGCGGCGTGTTCCGACGCGGCGAGGAAGAGATCGCTCTTCGACGGAAAATAGTGGACGAGCGCGCCAGTCGTGAAGCCCGCCTCCCGGGCCACATCCCTGACCGTAAGGCCGGTCAGGCCGCTGCGCGCCAGGATTCTGAACGCAGCCTCGGCGAACGCGGCTCGTCGCTTCTCGTGATCTGCGTGCTTTGCCATGTCATTCGCCGGACGCGCTGCCGGCCGCCGATTCCCAATGCAGGCTACGAGCTAGGACCCGCCCGGCGCTTTGTCAAACGCGCGGCGGTTCGGCCCCCGGGTGCGACATTTGTAACGCACGTTATGTTGAGGCTTTTTGTTTCCAGAACGTGTGTTATGTTTCATTCGGGAGGGGACGGCAGCGCTCGACGCCGCGTCCCGCAAGGCGGCGCACCGGGCAAATCCGGGCGCAGAGGGAAGGAGGGCCGCAGATGCCCCATGCGCTTCGCGTTGCGTTGCTCAGCCATGCCGCATTCTTGGTTGCCGCAGGTCCGGCTCTTGCCCAGGATCCGCCGCCGGCCGTCGAAGCCGCCGGCACGGAAGCCGCGAAGGCAGAAGGCGCTTCCGGCGAGAGCATCGTCGTCACGGCTCAGCGCCGGAAGGAGAACGTCCAGAAAGTGCCGCTCGCCATCACGGCGATTGGCGGCGATCGCCTGGACGAGCAGGCGATCGTCGGCTTCGACGATCTAGGCACCCGGGTGCCGTCGCTTCGCTTCGGTGCGGGCGTGACCGGCGGCGAGCACGTGATCACCCTGCGCGGCCTGTCGAGCCAGAACACGACCAGCGGCGGCGACTCCCCGGTCGCTTACAGCGTCGATGGGGTCTACATGGCCCGCTCGACGGCGGTCGATCCGGAGTTCTTTGACATCGCCCGCATCGAAGTCCTGCGCGGCCCGCAGGGCACGCTGTACGGCCGCAACTCGGTCGGCGGATCGGTCAATGTCATCACCAATCGTCCGGACGGCGAGTTGGGCGGCTATGCCGATGTGATGGCGGGCGACTACGACGCCCTGACCGTCCGCGCGTGGGCGAATTTGCCGCTCACCTCGCCCGAATCGGTGGTGCAGGTCATGGCGCGCGTCACCGGCGTCTTTGCCGAGCACGACGCCTACCAGAAGAACGACTCGCCGCTGGCGAGCGCGACCCGCGACGGCGATGCCCAGGATTTCTACATGCTGCGCGGGCAGCTGTTGTTCCGCTTTTCGCCCGACGTCGAGTTGCTGCTGTCGGCGAGCACCAACTCCAATGGCGCGCCGGGGGCGACCAAACTGGCCTGGGGGACGGCGCCGCTCGTCAATCAGGGACGCTTCGTCGGCGAGGTCTACAATCCCGATCCGCGGCGCACCTCCTCCGGCTGGCCGGAGACCTTCGACCAGCGGAACGACCTCTACTCGGCGACCCTCGACTGGGATCTTGGCAGCGTCGCCCTGACCTCGATCACGGCCTACACGGAAGGGTCCTGGTTCCAGACCAACGACGCCGACAGCACCAGCCTCGACATTGCCCATCTCAACTACTGGACGATGGACAGCGAGCAGTTCACGCAGGAAATCCGTCTCGCCTCGGACGACGACGATGCGGCGTTGCGCTGGATCGTAGGCGGGTTCTACTTCAACGAGAAGGTCAACCAGGGCTTCGAGTACGTCGATACGGGTCTCAATGCGCCGTTCGGAACCGGGTTCGTCTTCACCAACGGAGGCGACATCGAAACGACGTCCTGGGCCGCCTTCGCCCAGGCCGACTACGATCTGTCCAAGACTTCCGCCGGCGTCCCGCTGACCATCACGCTCGGGGTGCGCTACACGTCCGACGAGAAGCGCGTCGATGACTTCCTAAATTACTTCATTCCTGATTTCCCCTTCACGCTGTTCCTGTCCAAGCAGGTCGAACCGAGCTGGAACAAGCTGACGGGCAAGGTGGGCCTATCCTATCAGGCCTCGCCTGACTTCCTGGTCTATGCCAGCGTCGCCACGGGCTATCTCGCCGGCGGCGAACTGGTCGGCAATTTCCCCGGCATCTACGATCCCGAGACGGTCACCAGCTACGAGGCGGGCTTCAAGTCGACGCTAGGCGGCGGCTCCATCGTCCTGAACGCGTCGCTCTTCCATACGGCGATCGAGGACATGCAGGTCTTCGTTCAGGACATCACAGGCTCTCGCATCGACAACGCCGGCAAGGCCCATGTGACGGGGCTTGAGGCCGAAGCGGTCATCTTCGTCACCGACAGCTTCCGCGTGAATGCCGCGCTCTCGCTGATGGAGGCCGAGTACGACGAGTACGTCACCAACGACAACCGGTTCGGCACACCCGCCGACTTCGCCGGCAATCGCTTGGTGCAGACCCCGGAGTATACGTTCTCGCTGGGCGCCGAGTACGCCTTCGAGACGGCCTACGGCACGTTCACCCCGCGCGCCGACGTCTTCTGGTCGGGCGACCTCTACTTTCTCTCTGCAAACTCGGCGTTCGACCGGCAGGAGGCCTATACGCTCATCGATCTGGGCATCACCTGGACCGACCCCGAGGAGCGCTGGAACGTCTCGGCCTTCCTGCGCAACGCGGGGGACGAGGACGTCATCTCCAACGACGGACTGCAGGCCAATACGATCGGGCTCGGGTTCGGCATCGATAATTTCACCTACTACCCGCCGCGCACCTGGGGCATCCGGCTGGGCGCGCGGTTCTAGGGGGCGAAGATGTCGGACTGGTCGATCGAACGTCTCTATCACACCGTCATCAATGCGACGGACCTCGACCGGACGGTCGCCTTCTACGAGGCGCTCGGCTTCCGCGTCCTGAACGACCGGCGGGACGTCGACTGGCCTGACTTCATCGGGCCGCTATTCGGCCTGACGCGCCCCAAGGGACGGGGCGTCCTGATGAATCTTCCGGCCGACCCGGAAGGCCCGATGCTCGACATCATTCAGTGGGTGCGGCCGGTGCTGCCGTCCCCGCCCGACGTCGAGGTGCCGCCGCGGATCATCGCCTTCCGGGTGCGCAATGTTCATGCCTGTGCCGAGGATCTCGCCCGGCGGGGCATTCCGACATTCGCGCTGGTCGAACCGCAGCCCAGATCGCTGGGCGTCATCGGATGCATCTGCGCGCGCGATCCGGATGGCACGCTGATCGAGTTGATCCAGCTCGAGCCCGGCATTCGCCACTCGCGCGCCAACGAAGCGCTCGGACCCCAGTGACGGGGGCCGCGTCAGAAGAGGACTGTGTCGTGACAGGCACCTGGAGCGGCAGCGACGTAGCGGCGCTGTTCGAGCGCGTCAGGAACTGGGGGGCCTGGGGACCGGACGACGAGCGCGGCACGTTGAACTACCTGACCCCGGACAAGGTTGCGGCGGCGGCGGCCTGCGCTGTGTCCGGCCGAACCGTCAGTTGCGCCCGCGACTTTCCGGTCCATCCCCATCCGGAGAACCCCTTTCCGGCGCAGCACCACATGGTGGTGGCCGGCGACGATCCGTGCGTGCCCGGCGGTCATGGGCTCGAGACCTCGATGGACTATATCGGCATCGCCTTCCACGGCATGGCGTCCACCCACATCGACGCGCTGTGCCACGTCTTCGTCCGGGGCCGCATGTACAACGGATGGCCTGCGACCGACGTCAAGAGCACCGGTGCGCGGCGCAACTCGATCATGTGCGCCAAGGACGGCATCGTCGGTCGCGGCGTTCTCCTCGATTTGCCCCGCGTCGCCGGCGTTCCCTACCTCGATCCGGGTCCCGAGATCACGCCGGCCGACCTCGAGGCCGCCGAACATGCGCAGGACGTCGTGGTGGGCGAGGGCGACATCGTTCTGGTGCGCACCGGACGCGACGTACGACGCGAGAGCGTCCCAACCTCCACACCCGACGGGCAGCGCCTTGCCGGCCTGCACCCGTCCTGCGCCGAGTGGCTGCACGCCCGGCGCGTAGCGGCGCTCGGCGGCGACGGCGTCCACGATCCGCTCCCGGGCGGTGCGCGGTATGAAGACTGGCCGGTGCCCATTCACATGTGCGCCCTGGCCGGCATGGGTCTCCATCTGCTCGACAATCTATGGCTGGAAGACCTCGCCGCCGCCTGCGGCGATGCGGGTCGCTGGACTTTCCTGATGACGATCGCGCCGCTCAGGATCGAGCGCGGCACGGGCTCGCCGGTCAACCCGATCGCCGTTCTCTAACCGGGCGCCCTGTCATGCGCTGAACTGGCTGCGTCATAAAATGTAACAAGTGTTATGAAAAAGCGGCGCAGGGTCATCGGCCCCGTCCGACATGGAGGCGACCTTGAAATTTGACATCTTCTGCGAGATCCAGCGCGCCGAGCCCTGGCCGGCCGACCACGAGGCCTCCCTGTTCCGGGAAACGCTCGAACAGGCCGAGGCTGCCGATGCGGCTGGTTTCGATGTCTGGTGGGAAGTGGAGCACCACAGCGCGCCAGCGTTCAGCTATTCGTCTGCGCCTGCGCTCGTGCTGGCGGCGATCGCGATGCGGACGAAGCGCATTCACGTGGGACACGCCGGCGTTCTTGCGCCCTTCCGGATCAACAACCCCTATCGCGTCGCGGAAGCCGCCGCGACGCTCGACGTGCTCAGCGGCGGCCGGCTTGAACTCGGCCTCGCCAAGTCCGGCGGCAAGGAGTGGGAGACCTTCGGCGTCGATCCGGAGAAGGCCCGCGACCAGGTCCGCGAGGGGTTCTCGGTCATCTCCAGGTTCTGGACCGAGGATCAGGTTTCCTGGAACAGTCCGGACTTCGTGATTCCGGCGCGCGACTGCATCCCCAAGCCGCTGCAGAAGCCTCATCCGCGCCTATGGCAGACCTGCGGCAGCCCGGAATCGTTCCGCATGGCCGGCGAGATGGGGGTCGGTTGCCTCGGCACCACGCTGCTGAGTCCCGTCTCCTTCATGGGCCAGATGATCCAGGAGCATGAAGCGGGCCTTGCGGCCTGTCGCCCGGCCGGCAAGACGATCAACCGCGAAAAGGGCATCTTCACTTTCGTCCACGTCGCCGACACGCGCGAGGCGGCCATCCGCAACGGCGCCGCGCTGGCGGCGCTCTGGTATGTCCATGCCGCGCCCATCATCTTCAAGGTACCGCGCGCCGTCTGGTACGACGCCATCCGGGCAGGGCTTCATCCGAACTCGGCCCGCTCGACGGCGGCGCTGACGGGTTCCGACGAGACGAGCCTTGATATCGCGCCTGACGAACTCCCGGTTCTCAGGCTGCTCAAGCTGATGGCCAGGGGCGAGAGCGTTTCGAAGGAGGAGGCCCACGACGTCCTCGAGCAGCTCGACTCCGTCGTGATCGGAGATGTCGATCACTGCCGCGACAAGCTCGAAGCCTATCGCAATATCGGAACGGATCGCATGATGTGCCTCATGCAGTTCGGCGCGATCCCCCATGCTGCCGTTCTGCGCAGCATGGCCCTGACGGGCGAACACCTGATCCCGCACTTCGCACGCGGTGAGGCGGCCGCGTTGCGGGCCTAGTGTTCCGGCGGGCGCCTTGGGTTCCGGGCCCTGGAATCGGCCATGACGTCACGCCTCGCCGGCCGGTGGGGCGTGACTGTGGGCGCTCGCATCCTCCTCCGCGGTGATCGGCCGGTCGTCGCCGGCCTGTCGCGGCGTGATCAGCCACGCGAGTCTCGGCGTCAGCCAGGCCTCGAAGCCGTCGACGATCTCGTAGACCGCGGGCACGAGTACCAGCGAGAGGGCCGTCGAGCTGATCAACCCGCCGATTACGGCGATGGCCATGGGCTGGCGGAATTCGGCGCCTTCGCCGAGGCCGATCGCCGTCGGCAGCATGCCGGCCGCCATCGCCGCCGTCGTCATAACGATCGGCCGCGCCCGCTCGCGGCAGGCGTTGACGATGGCGTCGCGACGCGACGCGCCCGACCGTTCGTCTTCGATCGCGAACTCCACCAGAAGGATGGAGTTCTTCGCCGCGAGGCCGAACAGCATCAAGAGGCCGATCAGAACCGGCATCGTCACGGGCAGGCCAGAGAGCTTCAGTGCGAGGAAGGCGCCCAGCATGGTGAGCGGCAGCGCCGAGAGGATGGTGGCGGGCTTGAAGAAGCTGCCGAACAGCAGGACCAGCACCGAGAAGATCAGGCTGATGCCCGCCGCCATCGCGATGCCGATGCCGCCGAAGAGTTCGCCCATCACCTCCGCTGTCCCGGCCTTCGCCTCGCGAACGCCCTTGGGCAGGTTCTGCATGACCGGCAGGGCATGAACGTCCGCCAGCGCGGTGCCCAGCGTGACATTGTTGAGATCGGCCTGCACCGATACCCGTCGCTCCCGGTCATAGCGCGTGATCTGGCCGGGACCGGCCTGGAACGACAGATCGGCGATGCTGGAAAGCGGCGTCGTCTTGCCGTTCAGCGTCGGGATCTGGAGATTGGCGATGGCGGAGAGGTCCGCTCGAGCCGACGAGGGTAGCCGCACGCGGATCGGAAGGCGCTGGGACCCGATGGAAAACTTGGCGACGTTGGCGTCGATGTCGCCGATGGTGGCGACACGGATCGCCTGGGCGATGGCGGCCGACGACACGTTCAGTCGGGCGGCCTCGGCCGCGCGCGGGCGGATGATCAGTTCGGGCGCGGCGGGCGGCGGCGCAGGCCGCGGCTCCAGGACGGACGGCAGGGTGCGCATCTCCTGGAGCAGCTGGAGCTGCACCCTTTCCAGAACGGCGGAATCGTCCCCGGCCAGGATGATATCGACGCCGGCGACGCCGAAGGCGGCCTGGTTGGTGATGCGGACGTCGGGAATCGAGCGCAGCAATCCGGTGATCGAGCGCTTGAACGCGTCCGTCTTCATGGCGCGATCCTCCTTCAGGATCACGGTGATGGTCCCGGCCGAGAGGCCGGCGCCGGCGCCCGAGCCGGGCGGGCCGTTGATCGCGACGGTAGAGCCGACCTGCGCAAAGACCCGCTCGACGTCGGGCAGCTTGTGAAGCTCGTGCGTGACATGCGCGATCGCTTCTTCCATATCCTGGATCGTGGCACCCTGGGCGCCCTGGACGTTGAGATAGAGAAAACCAGAATCCTCGGTCGGCTGCAGATCGGCCGGGATGGTCGCGGCGATCGCCAGGGCGCCGAAGAACGCCCCGCCGCCGAGAGTCGCGGCCCACCATTTATGGTCGAGCGCCCAGTTGAGGACGCGTCCGTAGTGACGGTTCAGCGCCCGGTGGACCGGCGGCTTGGCCGAGGGCTTGAGAAAGTACGCCGCCATCAGCGGCGTCACGAAGCGCGCGATGGCAAGCGAGAACAGCACGGCGACCGCCACGGTCACGCCGAACTCCTTGAAGAACTGCCCGGCCTGGCTGCCCATGAACGAGACCGGCAGGAACACGACCATGATCGATGCCGTGGTCGCGATGACCGCCAGGCCGATGGCGTCGGCCCCCACCAGGGCGGCCCGGTAGGGTGTCGCTCCGCGCTCGATGCGTTTTTCGATGTTCTCGATCTCGACGATGGCGTCATCGACAAGAATGCCGATGACCAGCGTCAACGCCAGCAGGGTGATGAGATTGAGGCTGAATCCGAACCACAGCATCGCGCCGAATGTGGGGATCAGCGACAGCGGCATGGCCGCTGCGGCGATCAGCGTCGAACGCCAGTCCCGCAGGAAGAGCCAGACCACGAAGGCGGCGAGCACCATGCCTTCCAGAAGGACTTCCATGGTCGCGTCGTAGCTGTTGCGCGACTCCGTCACGATCGAGACGATCGGCGTGATCGCGACCCCGGGATGTTCCGCCAGCAGCTGGGCGATCGCCAGCTTGACGCCGTCCTCGACCGACACCTCGCTGGCATTGGACGTCTTGACCACCTGGACGGCGACGGCCGGCCGCCCGTCCAGCCGCGCGAAGCCGCGCCGCTCGGCTATGCCGTCTGCGACGGTGGCGACGTCGTCGAGGCGGATGTAGCGCCCGGCGCCCAGCGGGATGGTCAGGGCCCGCAGATCCTCCACCGTCGCAGCCGACCCCAGCACGCGCACCGTCTGCTCGCGGCCGCCGATGTCGGCGCGGCCGCCGGTGTCGTCCCGGTTGTAGGCGGCAAGCGCATTGCTGATCGCTGCCGCGGTCACGCCGTTTGCGGCGAGGCGATCAGGGTCGAGCGTGACATTGATCTCGCGCTCCACCCCGCCGACGCGCCTGATCTGGCTCACGCCGGCGACGATCTGCAGCGCGCGCGTCACGGTATCGTCGGCGAACCGCGACAACTCGACGTCCGTCATGGCGGGAGCGCTGACGGCATAGGTCAGGATCGGCTGGTCCGACTGGTCGAGCCGCGCGACGCTGGGCGGTTCTATGCCGGCCGGCAGCAGGTTGCGGGTACGCTCGACCGCCGAGCGCACGTCATCGACCGCGCGCTGCAGATCGACGCCGATCTCGAACTGGACCACGGTAACGGATGAGCCGAGCGAGACGTTGGACGTGATATGACGCAGCCCGGACAGCCCCGTCAGCGCGTCCTCGATCGGCCGCGTGATCTGGGTTTCCATCTCGGTCGGCGCGGCACCGGTCTGGATGACCGAAACCGAAACGACCGGGAACTCGACGTTCGGATAGCGTTTGATCGGCAGCACCGAGAACGAGGCGAGACCGACGATGGTCAGCGCCATCGTCATGACGACGACCGGGATGGGGTTTCGGATCGCCCAGGCCGAGAGGCGGAAGCTCACCGGGGGCTCTCCGCATCGGCATTGACCGGCGTCACCTGGTCGCCGTCGAGCACGAAGCCCTGGGCGCCCAGCAGAACCCGTGCCCCCGGGGCGGGGCCTTCGAGGATTTCGATATAGCCGCCCGAGCGGCGGCCGACCTTGATATGGACGGTAGCGACGCGGTCGCCTTCGCCGACGAGCATGATCGATGCGCCGTCAGCCGAGTAGCGCACCGCGCCTTCGTTCACCGTCGCCACAGCCTCGTCGGACGGCGCGAAGACGGCCGTGGCGAACCCGCCCGGCCGCAGATCGTCGCGAACGGGCAGGATCACGCGGGCCCTGCCCAGGCGGGTGTCGCGGTCGATCTCCGCGCCGACCAGGCGCACCGAACCGGCGATCCGCGCCCCGGACTGGAGTTCGACCTCCGCCGCCTGGCCGACACTCAGCAAGCCGATTCCGCGCTCGGGAATTTCGGCATCCAGTTCCACCTCGCCCCCGGCGGCGATCCGGAACATCACGTTGCCCGGCGCGGAAATGTCGCCCGGGCGGACGCTCCGCGAAAGGACCCGGCCGGCGACCGGCGCCCGAATGGTCAGCAGGTCCCTGCGGATGGTCAGGGCGTCGAGCGCAGCCTTGGCTTGGGCAAGCGCCGCCTCCGCCGTGCGCGCGGCAAGACGGCGGGCCTCGATCGACTCCTGCGGAAGAGCGCCCGTGCCCTTGAGGCGTTCGCCGCGCTCTGCGTCCTGGCTGGCCTTCTCGAAGGCGGCCTCGGCCTGCTGCACGGCAGCCTGGCGCTGGGCGATGTCGGCGTCCAGCAGCGTGCCGTCGAGCTGTGCGAGAACTTCGCCTTCCTGCACGGCGGCGCCCTGGTCGGCGGCCACGCTGGCGACCTGGTAGCCCGCCAGCTGGGTGGAGACGGCGACTTCCTCGCGCGCCACCAGCCGGCCGGTGGCGATGAGTCCGGTGTCCAGTGTCCGCATCGCGATCGTCACCACCTTGACGGAGCGCGGGGCCTCGGCAGGCGACTCGCCGCCGGACGGCGAGCACGCGGCGAGGAGAGCGGCAGCCAGCACTGCCGGCGCCAGAAGGCGCGCCGGCCAAGTTCCGGTCATGGTCAAATCCTGGGCAAGTTCCGCCCCCGCCGGTCGGACCGGCGCGTCGCGGGGATGATGGTCGAACATTGTGGTGCTACTCACTATACCGCTTCGCCGCCGAGCGTATCACCCAAGAACGCTGTCGCTACGTCATGTGCGCCGCTCGTGGCTCGCTCTGCTGAGGCTGCAGGCGCTCAGGCCAGGGGCTCATTTGCCGCATCTGCCTGCCGGTTGCCCGAAGGCTAGGCTGGTCAGGCCAAGTGCCTTGGCGGTCTGCTCGGCGGGCGGAAAGGCGTTGATGAATACCGGCAAGGGCAAGACGCTCCGTTTCGAGACCGAGCACTATCTGCTGCGTTCGCTTGAGGCGGACGACGCGAATGCTGAGTGGTGCGGCTGGCTCGAAGATCCCCAGGCCGCGCGCATGCTCAACGCCGCCCCGCGCAAGGCGACCCTGAAGGAGCTTCGCAGCTACATCTCCTCCTTCGATCGGCGCGCCCGGCACATCCTCGGCATTTTCGAGAAGTCGACTGGTGGGATGATTGGCGTACGCACGGTCGAAATCGACCAATTGCGCAGATCCTTCCGGTTTCACATCCTCATCGGCGTAGCTGAAGAGCGTGGACGGCGAGCCCGCGCAGAGACCTCCGAGCCGCTCAAGCACTGGTTGTTCGAGGATCTCGACCTGCTGACCAGCGAGGGCACGATCCTAGCGAAAAACACGCGCTTCGCGGATACGGTGCTGCGACTTGGATGGGTGATCGTCAAGCGCCGGCTGGTCCGGTCGCCGGCGGACGGATCGCTCGTGGAACTGATCGACATCCGCCTTCATCGCGAGAGCTGGCGTCGTCTGCCGCACCCGCGTTCGGGATGACCAGAAGCCCGGCCCGCCGCGCTCCGCGGGGCCTCGCGAGCCTGCAGGCTGGGTCGGGGCCGCCATCCCCGGACTGGCCTGACGGTCCGGCAGGGCTTCCCCGGGCGAAGGACTGGCTCTAGACCCATACGCGGCGCCCGGTTCGGCGCGTCAGGGAGCGCCGCGTGTCCGACGCCATCAATCTGAGCGAGCCCGGCGTCGCCGAAGAAGAAGCGGAAGCCGCCTACGACGCCTTTGTGCTGAAACACCTGCCGCGCAATTTCGCTGCCCACTACGTCCACGGCATGCTCGGCATGACGGGCTTTCGCCTGTTCAACGCGCCGACCTTCTTGCCTGCCTATCTGCACATGATCTCCGGCTCGACCGCCTTTGTCGGGCTTGGCCAGGCGCTGCAGCAGCTCGGCGGGGTGTTCTCGCCGGTGATCGGCGCGACGCATATCGAACATCGCCGGCGCGTGCTCCCCGTCGCCGTCGTGATGGGCATTTCGATGCGCATCCAGATCCTCGGCATTGCGCTTGCCGGTTTTGTCCTGGAGGGCGCGCCGCTGATGGCGGTGGTCCTCCTGTTCCTCTTTCTCTTCGGCATCTTTTCCGGCGCGCAGAGCGTCGCCTTCCAGCTATTGCTCGCCAAGGTGATCCCGACCGCCCGTCGCGGCCGCCTGCAGGCCCTGCGCAATGTCACGGGCGGCGCCATCGCGGCCGTCCTTTCTTGGGCGGCGGGCGCCTATCTCATCGAGAACGACGTGCTCGGCAACGGCTATGGCGTGACGTTCCTGCTCGCCTTCGGCCTCACCAGCCTCGGTCTCACCGCGTTGCGCATGCTGATGAACGAGCCCGAGCCGCCGCGTGTCCGGCCCAAGACCGCGCTCCTGGCGCGCATGAAGGACTTCCCGTCGCTGCTGCGCGACGATCGCGGCTTCATGTTCTTCATGATCGCCCAGACTTGTGCCGTGGCGGGCCGGGTCGCCGTGCCGTTCTACATCCTCTATGCGCAGCAGACGATCGAGCTCACCGGCGCCAATCTCGGCTATCTCACGCTGGCCTATCTGGGCGCCGACGTTGCGACCAATCTCGCCTGGGGCACCCTCGGCGACCGCTTCGGCTTCCGCTCAGTCTTCATCGGCACCATGGTCGTCTGGATCGGCTCGACCGTTCTGCTGATGGGCGCGGGATCGCTGCCGCTCATCATCGTGGCCTTCTTTGGCCTCGGCGCTGCGGCGTCGGGCTTCCAGATGAGCACGCAGACCATGGTTCTGGAGTACGGCGCGCGGGAAGACGTCCCCATGCGCCTTGCCCTCTCGGGCACCGCACAGGGCATCGTCTCGACCATCGGCCCGCTCGTCGGCGGCCTGCTCGCCGCCAGCGCCGGCTATCTGGTGTTGCTGGGCGTCTCCATCGCCTTCGAGGCGATCGCCCTCATCCTGCTCGTGAGCCTGGTGGACGAGCCGCGCTGGCGGACCCGCCCGCGCTGACGCCCCGCCCCCTTTGCCGCGCGCTAGTGCCTTTTCGGAATGATGACCGGCAGGCTCTCGTAGCCGCGCACGAAGGTCGAGTAGTTTCGCTTCGGCGCCCCCGCCAGCTCGATCGCCGGAAAGCGCTTCAGGATCTCTTCCCAGATGATCGTCAGCTGCAGTTCGGCAAGCCGGTTGCCGACGCAGCGATGGATGCCGAAGCCGAAGGACAGGTGATGGCGCGGCCGGGCGCGGTCGATGATGTAGGCGTCCGCGTCGGGGATCACCTCCTCGTCGCGGTTGCCCGAGACGTACCACATCACCACCTTGTCGCCCTCGCGGATCGTCTTGCCGCCGAACGCGACATCGCGCGTGGCGCGGCGGCGCATGTGGGCGAGCGGCGTCTGCCACCTGATGGTTTCCGAGACCATCGAGGGGATCAGCGAGGGGTCGGCGCGCAGCTTGGCGTACTGCTCCGGGTTCTGGTTGAGCGCCAGCACCGAGCCGCTGATGGTGTTGCGGGTCGTGTCGTTGCCGCCGACGGTCAGCAGCACGATGTTTCCGAAATACTCGCGCGGCTCCATGTTCCGGGTCGCCGGATTGTGCGCCAGCATGGAGATCAGGTCGCTGCCGGGTTCGGCATTGACGCGCTGGTTCCACAGCTCTGCGAAATAGGCGTGATACTCGACGAAGATCGCCATCTTGTGTTCGAGCGAATCGACGAGCCCCTGGCCGGGCACCGCCGTGACGACGTCCGACCAGTAGGTCAGCTTGCGCCGGTCCTCCTGCTTGACGTCGAACAGCGTCGCGAGGGTCATCGCGGTCAGCTCCATCGACACTTTGTCGACCCAGTCGAACGTCTCGCCGATGGGGAGCGAATCGAGGATGCCGGCGGCGCGTTCGCGGATAAGCGGGGCCAGGCGCTCCAGATTGTCCGGCGAGACCGCCGGCGTGACGGCCTTGCGCTGGACGTCGTGCCGGGGAGGGTCCATCGCGATGAACATCGGCAGCGGGCCCTGGCCCTGGTTCTGGTCGAAGATTGTGATTGCCGGTTCCGACGAGAACGCGTGGTGGTTGGCGTCCACCGCCATGATGTCGTTGAAGCGCGTGATCGACCAGTAGGGGCCGTAGTCGCTTTCCGGCGTGAAGTGGACGGGAGCTTCACTACGCAGCCGCTCGAAATACGGCCAGTGCGCGTCGGCCTGGAAAAGGGCGGCCTGCGCCGGGTTCAGCGTTTCGAGCGGCGCGGCATAGGCGGCGGCGCGCGCGCTCTGGCGAAGGTCGGCCGAAGAATCGGTCATCTCTGTCTCTCCTGGAAGCTCTGGCGCCTAGCGCGGCGCCATGCGGATGGCGCCGTCGAGCCGCACATGCTCGCCGTTGAAATAGCCGCAGGTGATCATCGTGTGCGCCAGATGGGCATATTCCTCCGCGTGGCCGAGCCGCTTGGGGAACGGCACCTGGGCGGCGAGCGCGGCCTTCAGCGCCTCGGGCGCCCGCGCCATCATCGGCGTGTCGAAGATGCCGGGCAGGATCGTATTCACCCGAATGCCCTCGCTCGACAGATCGCGCGCCGCCACCAGCGTCAGTCCGACGATGCCGGCTTTCGATGACGTATAGGCCGACTGGCCGATTTGCCCGTCGGTCGCGGCCACCGAGGCGGTATTGACGATGGCGCCGCGCTCGCCGTCCTCCAGCGGGGCGAGCGTCGCCATGCCGGCCGCCGAGGCGACAATGCAGCGAAACGTGCCGACCAGGTTGAGGTTCACGATTCGCTGGAAGTTCTCGACCGGGTAGGGCTTGATTTCGCCGGTCTGCTTGTCGCGCGACACGATCTTGATCGAGCCGCCGCCGCCGGCGCAATTGACGAGTATGCGCTCCTGGCCGTTCGCGGCCCGCGCCTTGGCGAAGCCCGCCTCGACGTCGGCGTCCGACGTCACGTCGACCTTGCAGAAGACGCCGTCCAGTTCCTTGGCGACGCGCGTCCCGCGTTCCTCGTTGAGATCGAACAGCGCGACGCGGACGCCGTGCGAGGCCAGCATCCGGGCAGTCGCTTCGCCCATGCCGGACGCGCCGCCGGTGATCACGGCGGAAATGGACGGGTCGAGTTTCATGGCGGTCTCCCTGGATCATTCGTGATGGGCCGGTTCTGGCTGGCACGATCATGATCGCTGAACGGGGGTCTGTCACGCTGAGCCACGGGCGCGCGCCATGCCGCAGGGGAAGGCTGACGCTTGCGGCGCGCTCAAGTCTTGCATCGGGCGCAAATCTGGCGACCCTGCGTCCGATGAGCCGCTTCAAGAGCTATTTCCCGCTTCTTGTTCTCGCCGCCGTCCTCGCGCTGGTCCTCGCCAGCGGCCTTACGCGGTATCTGGGTCTGTCGACCCTGAAGGAGAACGGGGCGGACCTTCATGCCTTCATCGCCGGGAACGCGGTGCTTGCTCTCGTGATCTATGTCGGCATCTACGCGCTGGCGACGGCCATCAGCATTCCGGGCGCCGCCATCCTGACCTTGGCGGGCGGCTACCTGTTCGGGACCTGGGTGGGCGGCGTTGCCACCGTGATCGGCGCCACCATCGGCGCGGTGATCATCTTCTACGCGGTCCGCACGTCGCTCGGCGCCTCGCTGCGGGCCCGGGCCGAGGCATCCGGCGGCCGCCTCAAGGCGGTGATCGACGGCGTCCGCGAGGGCGCCTTCGGCTATATCCTGACGCTCCGTCTGATTCCCCTCGCGCCCTTCTGGCTGGTCAACGTCGCCGCCGCGCTCGCCCATGCGCCGCTCGGCGCCTACACCTTCGCCACCCTCATCGGCATCATACCGGGAACCTTCATCTATTGCGGGATCGGCGCCGGGATCGGCGATGTCCTGGCGCGCGACGAGGCGCCCGATCTGGGGATCATCTTCGAACCCAAGGTGTTCGTGCCGCTTCTCGCGCTCGGCCTTCTCACGCTCGGCACGACCCTCTATCAGCGCTTCGCGGCGCGGAAGGGCAGGGCGCAGTGAAGGCTCCCGTCGCGACGGCGGACATCGCCATCATCGGCGCCGGTTCGGGCGGCCTGTCGGTCGCCGCCGGCGCGGCCCAGCTCGGCCTCAGCGTCGTCCTATTCGAGAAGGGCGAAATGGGCGGCGACTGCCTCAACTATGGCTGCGTGCCCTCGAAGGCGTTGATCGCCGCCGCCGGCGCGGCGCACCGGGCGCGCCAGTCCGCCCTCGGCGTCAGCACCTCCGGCGTCCATGTCGACTTCGCGGCGGTCATGGCGCACGTCCATCGCACCATCGCGGCGATCGCCCCGGTCGACAGCCAGGAGCGCTTCGAGGGTCTGGGCGTCACCGTCGTGCGCGAGGCTGCCCGGTTCGTCGATGCCCGCACCGTCGCGAGCGCCAGCCATACCGTCAGGGCGCGCAAGATCGTGATCGCCTCCGGTTCGCGCGCCGCGGTCCCGGCGGTCGAGGGTCTCGATGCGGTCCCCTTTCTCACCAACGAGACGATCTTCCGCCTCGCCGCCCTGCCCGAGAAGCTGATCGTCCTTGGCGGCGGTCCCATCGGCATCGAGCTCGGACAGGCATTTGCCCGCCTTGGCGCGGCGGTGACGATCGTCGAGGCCGGCGCGCCGCTCGGCCGCGAGGACCCCGCCGCCGCCGCGATCGTCCTGGAGCAGTTGCGCAAGGACGGGGTCGAGATCATCGCCGGCCGGAAAGTCCTGCGCGTCGAGTCGGGCCCGGTGCTCGTCCTCGACGGCGGCGAGCGGATCGCCGGTTCGCACCTTCTGGTCGCCGCCGGCCGGACGGCCGCACTCGATGGGCTCGACCTCGACAAGGCCGGGATCGAACGTACCGGCGGCGGCGTGAAGACCGATCGCGCGCTGCGCACGACGAACCGGCGGGTCTATGCCGTCGGCGATGCGGCTGGGCGGGGACAGTTCACCCATCTCGCCGGCGCCCATGCCGGCCTTGTCGTCAGGCGCGCGATCTTCGGCCTGCCGGTGAACGCGGACGCGCTGGCCGTGCCGCGCGTGACCTATGCCGACCCGGAGATCGCCGCCATCGGGCTCGGCGAGGCCGAGGCGCGCCGGATCCATGGCGATACGGTGCGCGTCGAGGTCTTCCCGTTTGCCGAGAACGACCGCGCCCAGGCCGAAGGCGACACGCGCGGCTTCGGCAAGCTCGTCACCACGCGACGGGGCAATGTGCTCGGCGTGACGCTGGTCGGCCGCAACGCCGGCGATCACATCCATGTCTGGTCGCTGGCGCTTTCGGCGGGCCTCAAGCTGAGCAAGCTGACCGGCATGATCGCGCCCTATCCGACGCGCGGCGAGATTTCCAAGCGGCTGGCCGGGCAGTGGTATGCTCCGGCGCTCTTCTCGCCGATGACCCGCCGTCTGGTCGCGGTGCTGAAGCGGCTGGCCTGAACGGCCTTGCTCAAGGCCCGCCGCCGCGCCGCCGGTAGCGGGCGATGAAGCGGCGGTCGATCCAGCGCTTCAGCGCCAGCGCCGGACGCCCAAGCCACCACCGGCCGCCGCGCATCGCCAGTCCGGTGCCGTCGCCGAGATCCATGATGGCGAGCCACCGGGCCTGTGGCCTGTAGGACCCGAGCGGCCCGCCTTGCGCGAGGGCTGAGAGATTGCCGGCCAGAATCCCCGCCGAGCGGACGCCGAAAACGCCGGCGAAGGGCCGCGGAGCGGCCTCGATCGTCGCGCAATCCCCGGCCCCGAACACGCGCGGATCGGCGGCCGCGTTCAGCATGGGCGTCGTCAGCAGCCGGCCTCTGTCGTCGACCGGCAGGCCGAGCGACGCGATCAGCGGCGGCGCGGCTAGGCCGGTCGCCAGGACCAGCGCGTCGCAAGTCAGCGTGCGGCCTGACGCCAGCCTGCACCGTCCGTCTGCGAGGTCGGCGACGCCGTCGGAAACGATGGCGATGCCGCGCCGGGCGAGCAACGTCTCGAGCCGCGCCATGGCCGCTCGCGGGGCCCATTGCACGCTCTCGGCCGGCCCCGCCAGCGTCAGCCGCGGCGCGATGCCATGCCGCTCGCAGAGCCCGGCCAGCGCCGCGGCGATCTCGTATCCGGCCTGGCCTCGCCCTGCGACGACCAGCGCAGGGCAGCGGCGCTCTGCCGCGAAGACCGCTTCCAGGTGGCGGCGCAGGGCCAGCAACCCGGCCAGCGGCTTGACCGGCCAGATGCCCGCAACGCCGTCGAGCGCCGCCGGGGTGCGCACCTCGCTGCCGACATTGAACGATACGGCATCGAAGGCGAGCGTCGCGCCGCCGGCGGCGGAAATCGTGCGGTTGTGGAGGTCGACCGTTTCGATCTCGCCGATCCGGTGCTCCACGCCGTGATGCCGCGCCAGGGCGGCGACGTCGATCTCGGCCTCCTCGGGTTCGACGGCGCCCGAGAGGACGCCGCTGGCGAGGCCCGAATAGCGGAACACGGCGGGACTGATCAGGACCGGCGCGACGCCCGAGCGCCGCAGCGCGTCGGCGTTCGCGATCAACTGCAGATGGGCGTGTCCCGCGCCGGCCAGGACCGCCCGCAGCGTCACGGCTTGGCGCGGGCGGCGACGGCCTCCAGGAAGGCCTTGATCCGGGCCGCGTTCGCGCCGAGGTCGCTGACCCCGACCCGCGAGGTCGAGCGCATGTCGATCTCGGCCCCCGCGCCGTCCTGGATCTGGCGGACCCGGATCGCGACATCGTCCTTGAAGCCGAACCAGAACGTCGTCGCGGTCGCCTCGACGATTCCTGCCGACGCCTCTGTCGTCACGATCTCCCAGCCCATGCCGCGCGCTTCCTCCAGAACGGCCGCATAGGCTTCCGGCACGCCCAGCTTCAAGGTCAGCGTGCGGACGTCCGGATAGGCCTCGCGGGCGATATCGCCGGCCGATCGCGCCGAAATCGCCGCGAAGCGCTCGCTCTGGTACATGGGAAAGCTGGACAGCGGCTCGTTCAGCGGATTGACCGGATTGACGTCGGGGGTCGCCGACCTCAGCGCCATGACGCGCTCTGAGAATTCCGGCGCGTCGTCCGGGTTCGTGGCGATGTCGTGGATCGGCGGGATCGTGGCCGTCTTCTCGCGCACCCAGGCGAGATAGCCCAGACCTGCCGCCGGTATCAGGAGTGCGGCGAGCGCCAGGCTCCAGCCGCGCCGCGGCGCCCGCGCCGCCACGATCGCCAGTGCCAGCAGCGCGATCGCCAGCGCGCCGAGCAGCACCCAGATCCCCCATTGCACGATCATCACGCCCAGTCCGAAGCGCCAGTCGAACAGCCCGAATTTCACGCCGAGCGCCGCGGTGGCGAAATAGAGCGGCACCATCAGCGAGATCACCAGGGCGAGGCGCGCGATCCACGTCTTCATGGGGGGTGTCCTTCGGGCGGGGCGCCGGATCGGCGCGGCGAAAATCTTTCACAATGGCAGGTGCGAAGCCAGAGGCCGTCCGCCCCTTCGGCCATGGCCTGCATCGTCTATGCTAGGAACGGTCGGACCGGGCGTTACGATGTCTGGCCAGACGATGGACCTCCATGCTTGATCGCCTTCTGCGCCCGCTGATCGATCCGCCGCTGAATGCGTCCGGCCGCTTCCTTGCGCGTCTCGGTGTCTCGGCGGACCAGATCACCCTCGTGGGGGCGTTGATCGGGGCGGCCGCCGGCGCGGCCGCCGCGACCGGCGCCTTCCTCCTCTGCCTGGGTCTCGTTGTGCTCAATCGGCTGTTCGACGGGCTCGACGGCGCCGTCGCCCGGGCGACCCGGCGCAGCGACCTGGGTGGCTATCTCGACATCGTCGGCGACTACGTCTTCTACGTCGCCGTTCCTCTCGGCTTCGGCCTGCACGATCCCTCGAACCTGACCGCCGCACTGGTGCTGACCGCCAGCTTCACGCTGACCGCCGCGACGTTTCTTGCCTTTGCCGCGATCGCCGCAAAGCGCGGCGAGCGGACGTCGGCTTACGGACCCAAGAGCTTCTTCTACAGCGTCGGTCTCGCCGAAGGCGCGGAGACGATCGCCGCTTTCGTGGCGATGTGCCTCTTTCCCGCCGCCTTTCCGATCATCGCCTTCGCCTTCGCGGGACTCTGCGCCCTGACCGTCGTCCAGCGCAGCATCCTCGCCCGTCTGACATTCACCTCGGCGGGCGGTCTCTAGGGCGCGCGCTTGCCGCCGTCTCGGCCGCCGCGAGGTCGCCGGGCGAATTCAGGTTCGTGCACCACGCCGCCTCGCCCGCCAGCGCCGCGCTGCCGATCTCGCGGTGGAAGGCCCGCACGGAGCGTCCGCCGGCCGTCAGGAATTGCTGCGCGCGGGCGGCGCAGGCGACCGACCAGACGGCGGCCAGGGGTTCGTCTCCCGACGGGGTCGTCAGATACGCGCCCGGCGCGCCTGCGGTGTCGGCCGCCTCGCGCAGCCGCGCCGTCAGATCCTTCGGCAGGAACGGACAGTCGACCGGGATCGTGACGCACCACGCTGCGCCGCCGGGACGCGCCGCCCAGTCCAGGGCTGCCTGGATGCCGGCCATCGGGCCTTGATGGCCCTCGTCCGGCTTCGTGGCATCGGCGAGCAGCGGCAGGCCGAACGGGACGTGGCGCACATCCGGCGCATGGACGCTCAAGGCCAGTTCGTCGACTTGGCGCCGCAGCAGCGCGATGGCGTGGCTGACGAGCGGCCGGCCGCCGAACATGATCAGGGACTTGTCGATGCCGCCCATGCGGGCCGAGGCGCCGCCCGCCAGGATGACGCCCGCGACGCCGGTCCCCCGGCCGCTCATCGGGCGCGCCCTCCGGCCGTCGGGCTCGGGCGCGTCAGGTCGCGACCCGCGCGATGATGTCCTTCTGGACCTCGCTCGTGCCGCCATAGATCGTCTGCGCCCGCGTGAAGAGATAGGCGGCCATCGCCGGCTGCGCGAAGCGCGCTTCCTCGCGGATGCCGTCGGCCCAGCCCGCCTGCCGCCGGTCGTCGGCCGGCAATCCGTCATAGCCCGCCAACTCGATGAAAAGCTCGGTCAGTTTCTGCGCGTTTTCGGTCGCCTCGACCTTGAGTCGCGAGGTTGCGACCGGGCCGTCGTCCGCTCCCGACAGGACGCGGAACACCGAGATTTCGAGATGATCCAGTTCGATCTCGTAGGCCGCGATCTTGGTCGCGAACGCGGGCGGCAGCGGGGCATTCGATCCGGGCCCGTTCAGGATGTCGCGCGCGCGCGCCTTGAGGATCTTCAGATCCTCCCGCTTGCGCGAGATATGCGCGTAGGAGAGGCGCTCGTTGCCCAGGATGAACTTGGCCAGGCCCCAGCCCTTGCCCTCCTCGCCGATCAGGTTGCGCGCCGGCACGCGGACATTGTCGAACGTCACGCTGTTTAGATAGTGCGAGCCGTCGATCCCGACGATCGGCTGGACGCTGACGCCCGGCGAATCCATCGGCAGGCAGATCACCGAGATACCGTCCTGCTTGCGCGCCTCCTGGCTGGTCCGCACCAGGCAGAAGATCCAGTCGGCCCAGTGCGCCTGGCTCGTCCAGGTCTTGCGGCCGTTGACCACATACTCGTCGCCGTGTCGCTCGGCGCGGGTGCGCAGCGAGGCCAGGTCCGATCCCGAATCCGGCTCCGAATAGCCCTGCGCCCAGAAGATTTCGGAATTCAGCGTCGCCGGCAGCCAGGTCTTCTTCTGCCACGCCGTGCCATAGGCGCAGATCAGCGGTCCGATATAGATGACGCCCATTGGAATGACGCCCGGCGCGTTGGCGACCTCCAGCTCCTCGTCGAAGATGTAGCGCTGGCGCGGCGTCCACCCCGGTCCGCCATGCTCCTGCGGCCAGGTCACGGCGAACCAGCCGCGGCTCTGCAGCGCGATCTGCGAGCGCTTGTGGTCTTCCCGCGTGAGGATCTGGCCGCTGCGCACCTTCGCCAGGATGTCTTGGGGATAGTCGTGCGCGAAGAAGCGCCGGACTTCCGCGCGGAATGCCTTGTCGTCGGTCGTCTCGGCGAGATGCATGCCGCAGTCCTTTCAGGCGCTGGTGGTGTGCAGGAAATTGACACGAACAAGGCGGCCCGCGCCATAGCCCGGCATGCACGCCCTTGCCGCGCCCGGCCCCAAGCGGCGAAGATGGCGGCTCCCGCCTCAGCGCGTGCAGCAAAGGTCCGTTCATGGCCGATCCGAAAGGGCCGCTCCTGCGGTTCGAGACCCCGAACTACATCGTTCGCTCGCTCAAGGAAGGCGACGAGAACGAGACGTGGACCGGATGGCTGGCCGACCCGCAGACGGCCGCCATGCTGAACGCCCAGCCGGTCAGGGCGACGCTCAAGGATCTGCGCGGCTACATCGCCAGGTTCGACCGCGTCACGCGGCATCTGTTCGGGATCTTCGAGAAGGCGACCGGGCGCATGGTCGGTGTGCGGACCTGCGAGATCGACAAGGCCCGCAGCGCCTACCGGGTTCATCTGCTGATCGGCGTGCCCGAAGACCGCGGCCAGGGCGCGCGCACCGAGACCGCCAAGGTCGTCAACCACTGGATGTACGAGGAGTGCGGCCTGCTCCATTGCGAGGCGACGGTGGTGTCGAGCAACGAGCGGATGCTCAAGTCATTGCTGCAGAGCGGCTGGATCGTGACCGGCCACAGCCTGAAGAAATCCGCAGCCGGAAATGCGGCCGTTCAGCTGGTCGAGATGCGGCGCCACCGCGAGATCTGGCGGCGTCTCCAGCGCCAGGCCGCCAGCGAGTAACCGGCAAGTCGGCTCGGGCAAGCCGCAGTCGCCCAGCGATGGCAGCTCCAGGACGCAACGGTCGCGTCATTCCGCTCCGCCAAAGAGGCCGTTCTGTATGCGCCCACAGTCTAACGGATGGTGAAATAGCGGGTGTGATCTGATGCTCAGGTTGCACAATCCGGCATCGCCGAAAGCAGCCGCGACAGACCTGCCCGGCGGAAATCAGCGCGCGATCGGCAGGGCGATCGTCTGTGCGTTGTTCTCGCGATTTGTCTCATCGACAAAGGCGCATGGAGCGAAGTCATCGGCAGGAGCCCGGGCCGGGTTCACGTCGACCTTGAGGTTGACCACGCTGCCGGCCAGCGCGCCGACATTCTTGCTGTTTACATAGACCGTGCCCTGAAACGTCACGCTATGGCGGCTCGGAATGGCCACCAAAGCACAGCCCTTGCTGTCGATTCCGCCCATGCGGCGGCCGTTCGTCGTCCCTGCCCAGATCACCGAGCCGTCTGCCCGGCGCAGACTGAATTCGATCATGAATCCGGTCTCCGAAGTCTCTCCGAAGTTGGAGACCGTGAAGCGAACCGGAATATTGATCGAGTTCCTGCTGATGACCTGCGCCGATCCCCTGCTTCCATAGATTTCGACCGCAGCAAGGCCAAGGTCGGACTGCGCATGGGCAATGGAAGCGCTGGAGAAGACAGCTGCGATCACGCCAAATGCGTTAAAGAGAATGCGGCGGATTGGCATGGGAAACACCTTCCAAACGACCACTCTAGAATGACCGGAAGGGGTCAAGATCTCATTGACCATTGTCAATGGGATGCGGTTCCGGTCCGGACCTTCGTTGGGATGACCGGCGCACCGGGGCTCTCGTAGCCCTCCCCTCGCGGCGCGCCCTTGCCGCGCCCGGCCCCGAGCGGCGAAGATGGCGGCGCCCGCCGTACCGCGTGCCACAAAGGTCCACTCATGGCCAATGCTAAGGGACCGCTCCTGCGGTTCGAGACCCCGAACTACATCATGCGCTCGCTCCAGGAGGGCGACGAGAACGAGACGTGGACCGGATGGCTGGCCGACCCGCAGACGGCCGCCATGCTGAACGCCCAGCCGGTCAGGGCGACGCTCAAGGACCTGCGCGGCTACATCGCCAGGTTCGACCGCGTCACGCGGCATCTGTTCGGGATCTTCGAGAAGGCGACCGGGCGCATGGTCGGTGTGCGGACCTGCGAGATCGACAAGGCCCGCAGCGCCTACCGGGTCCATCTGCTGATCGGCGTGCCCGAAGACCGCGGCCAGGGCGCGCGCACCGAGACCAACAAGGTCACCAACGACTGGATGCACGAGGACTGCGGCCTGCTCCATTGCGAGGCGACGGTGCTGTCGACCAACGAACGGCTGATCAAGTCGCTGATGCGCAACGGCTGGATCGTGACCGGCCACAGCCTGAAGAAGTCCGCAACCGGAAATGCGGCCGTTCAGCTGGTCGAGATGCGGCGCCACCGCGAGATCTGGCGCCGGCGCCAGCGGGAAGCCGGCGGCGAGGCCTGAACGGCCGCAGTTGACCTGCGCGGAAATGCGGCGCCGCCTGTCGTAACGGAAGAACGGCACGATCGCGCCTTGCGCGGCGGCAAGCTGCTGCGCTGCGGCAGGCAAAGTCTTGACTCGGCTTGCCTGCGCCGACGAAATGCCGCGACCGGGGTTTCCCGGCGGTCGTAGCCGCACGATCTCGCGCCAAAATCGCAAAGCTTGACGGTCTGGCCGCTTCACCAGGGGCCAGCCTGTAATGGACATGAGTGCTTGCATGAATACCGGACTGCCCGCGCCGCAAGGCCTCTACGATCCGCGCAACGAGCACGATGCGTGCGGCGTCGGCTTCATCGCCAATGTGAAGGGCCGAAAGTCCAACGAGATCGTCCGCCGCGGCTTGCAGATTCTCGTCAACCTCGACCATCGCGGCGCGGTCGGCGCTGACCCGCTGATGGGCGACGGCGCGGGCGTGTTGATCCAGATTCCCGACCCGCTCTTGCGCGCCTGGGCCGCCGGCGAGGGCCATGTCCTGCCGCCGCCCGGCGAGTACGGCGTCGCCATGTGCTTCCTGCCGCGCAGCGAGGAGGCCCGTTCGGTCGCGGTCGCCCAGTTCGAGAAGTACATCGCCAAGGAAGGCCAGAAGCTGATCGGCTGGCGCGACGTTCCGGTCGACCCGGCGGGGCTCGGCCGCGCGGTGCTCGACGGCATGCCGCTGATCCGCCAGGCGGTCGTCGCGCGCGGCCCCAAGATCGCCGATCAGGACGCTTTCGAGCGCAAGCTTCTCGTGATCCGCAAGGAAACCCAGAATCCGCTCGGCGACATGGCGAGGAAGCGCGGGCTCGACGACCTGACGCAGTTCTACATGCCGTCCTTCTCCACCCGCACGGTGGTCTACAAGGGCCTGTTGCTCGCCCATCAGGTCGGAACCTTCTACAAGGACCTGACCGACCCGCTATGCGAGAGCGCCCTGGCGCTCGTCCACCAGCGCTTCTCGACCAACACGTTTCCGTCGTGGAAGCTGGCGCATCCCTATCGCTTCATCGCCCACAACGGCGAGATCAATACCGTCCGCGGCAACGTCAACTGGATGTACGCCCGCCGCCGCACGATGGAGAGCGATCTCATCGGGCCCGACCTCGACAAGATGTGGCCGCTCATCCCGCACGGGCAGAGCGACACGGCCTGCCTCGACAACGCGCTCGAACTACTGGTCGCCGGCGGCTACTCGCTCGCCCACGCGATGATGATGCTGATCCCGGAAGCCTGGGCCGGCAATCCGCTGATGGGGGCGCGGCGCCGCGCCTTCTACGAATACCACGCCGCCCTGATGGAGCCGTGGGACGGCCCGGCCGCCATCGCCTTCACCGACGGCCGCCAGATCGGCGCGACGCTCGACCGCAACGGTCTGCGCCCGGCGCGCTTCATCGTCACCGACGACGACCATGTCGTCATGGCCTCCGAATCCGGCGTCCTGCCCATCGCGGACGAGAGCATCCGTCTCAAGTGGCGGCTTCAGCCCGGCAAGATGCTGCTCATCGACTTCGAGGAGGGGCGCATCATCGAGGACGAGGAGATCAAGCAGCGCCTCGCCGCCGCCCACCCCTACGAGGACTGGCTGCAGGACACCCAGTTCAAGCTTGAGGACCTGCCCGAGCTCGCCGATCCGGCGCCCGACCGCGGCGCCCCCGCCGCGCCTCTGCTCGATCGCCAGCAGGCCTTCGGCTACACGCAGGAGGACATTACCCACTTCCTCGAGCCGATGGCGGCGCAGGGCGACGACCCGATCGGCTCGATGGGCACCGACACGCCCATCGCGGTGCTCTCGAAGAAGCCGAAGCTGCTCTACAATTACTTCAAGCAGAACTTCGCCCAGGTCACCAACCCGCCGATCGATCCGATCCGCGAGGAGCTGGTGATGAGCCTCGTCTCGATGATCGGGCCGCGGCCCAATCTTCTGGGCCGCCAGGCCGGCGTGCATCGCCGCCTCGAAGTCGCGCAGCCGGTGCTCACCAATGCGGACCTCGAGAAGATCCGGGCCATCAACGAGCTGCTGGACGGCGCCTTCCGCACCGCGACGGTCGACATCACCTGGGACGCGGCCGAAGGGGCCGCCGGCATGGAGAAGGCGCTCGACCGCATCTGCCAGGACGCGACGGAATCGGTGCTGGCGGATGCCAACATCCTCATCCTCTCCGACCGGGCCGTGTCGGCCGAGCGCATTGCGGTGCCGGCCTTGCTGGCGACCGCCGCCGTCCATCACAAGCTCATCAAGCAGGGCCTGAGGATGCAGACCGGGCTCGTTGTGGAGACTGGCGAGGCGCGCGAGGTGCATCATTTCTGCGCCCTCGCCGGCTACGGGGCCGAGGCGGTCAATCCCTATCTCGCCTTCGAGACTCTGGAAGACATCCGCGTCTCGACCGGCATGAAGCTGAAGCCCTACGAGGTCCAGAAGAACTACATCAAGGCGATCGGCAAGGGCGTGCTGAAGGTGATGTCCAAGATGGGCATCTCGACCTACCAGTCCTATTGCGGCGCGCAGATCTTCGATGCGGTCGGCCTCTCCTCGCGCTTCGTGGACAAATACTTCACCGGCACCGCCACGACGATCGAGGGCGTCGGCCTCGCCGAGATCGCCGCCGAGGCGGTCGCCCGCCACGGCGCGGCCTTCGGCGACAATCCGATCTACCGCACCATGCTGGATGTCGGCGGCGACTACGCCTTCCGCCTTCGCGGCGAGGACCACGCCTGGACGCCGGAGAGCGTCGCGAAGCTGCAGCATGCGGTGCGCGGCAATCTGCCGGACGAGTACAAGGCCTTCGCGGCCTCCATCAACGAACAGAGCCAGCGCCTGCTGACCATCCGCGGGCTGATGGAGTTCAGGTGGGCGGACGCCCCCGTGCCGCTGGAGGAGGTCGAGCCAGCCGCCGAGATCGTCAAGCGCTTCGCCACCGGCGCGATGAGCTTCGGCTCGATCAGCCGCGAGGCCCATACCAATCTCGCCATCGCCATGAACCGCATCGGCGGCCGCTCCAACACCGGCGAGGGCGGCGAGGAAGCGGATCGCTATGTCCCGCTGGCGAACGGCGATTCCATGCGCTCGCGCATCAAGCAGGTCGCCTCCGGCCGCTTCGGCGTGACGACCGAGTACCTGGTCAACGCCGACGACATCCAGATCAAGATGGCCCAGGGCGCCAAGCCGGGCGAGGGCGGCCAGCTGCCCGGCCACAAGGTCGACAAGAACATCGCCCGCGTTCGCCACTCGACGCCGGGCGTCGGCCTCATCTCACCGCCGCCCCATCACGACATCTATTCGATCGAGGACCTGGCGCAGCTCATCCACGATCTGAAGAACGTCAACCCGGGCGCGCGCATCAGCGTGAAGCTGGTCAGCGAGGTCGGCGTCGGCACCGTCGCGGCCGGGGTCTCCAAGGCGCGCGCCGACCACCTCACCATCTCGGGCTTCGAGGGCGGCACCGGCGCCTCGCCGCTCACCTCGCTCACCCATGCCGGCAGTCCGTGGGAAATCGGCCTCGCCGAGACCCAGCAGACGCTGGTGCTCAACGGGCTGCGCGGGCGCATCGCGGTGCAGGTCGACGGCGGCCTGCGCACCGGGCGCGACGTGGCGATCGGCGCGCTGCTGGGGGCCGACGAGTTCGGCTTCTCCACCGCACCGCTCATCGCGTCGGGCTGCATCATGATGCGCAAGTGCCATCTCAACACCTGCCCGGTCGGCGTCGCGACGCAGGACCCCGTGCTACGCAAGCGCTTCACCGGCACGCCCGAACACGTGATCAACTATTTCTTCTTCGTCGCCGAAGAGCTGCGCGCGATCATGGCGCGCCTCGGCTTCCGCACGCTGGCCGAGATGACCGGCCGGGTCGATCGCCTCGACATGCGGGGCGCCGTCGATCACTGGAAGGCCAAGGGCATCGATCTCTCGCGCCTCCTGCATCGGGCGCCGGCGCGCGAAGGCGTCGCGATCGTCCAGTGCGAGACCCAGGAGCACGGCCTCGACAAGGCCCTCGACCGCATCCTGATCGAGGCCGCGCGGCCGGCTCTCGCGGCGAAGACGCCGGTGCGCATCGACGAGCGGGTCGGCAACGTCAACCGCACGGTCGGCGCCATGCTGTCGGGCGAGGTCGCCAGGACCTTCGGCCATGCGGGCCTCCCTGACGGCACGATCGGCATCACGCTGACCGGCACGGCGGGGCAGAGCTTCGGCGCGTTCCTGGCGCGCGGCGTCGCGCTGGAACTGGTCGGCGACGGCAACGACTATGTCGGCAAGGGCCTGTCGGGCGGGCGTATCGTCGTGCGCCAGCCGCCCGGCAGCCGGCGCAGCGCCGTCGACAACATCATCGTCGGCAATACCGTTCTCTACGGCGCCATCGCGGGCGAGGCCTATTTCGAGGGCGTCGCAGGCGAGCGCTTCGCGGTGCGCAACTCGGGCGCCGTCGCCGTGGTCGAGGGCGTAGGCGACCATGGTTGCGAGTACATGACCGGCGGCGTCGTCGTCGTGCTCGGCCGGACCGGCCGCAATTTTGCGGCCGGCATGTCCGGCGGCATCGCCTACATCTACGATCCAGACAAGGTCTTCGCGCCGCTCTGCAACGCTGCAATGGTGGATCTGGCGCCGGTCGATCCTGCGCTCGGCGCCGGCGGCGATCCCGAGGCACCGCTCCAGCGGCCGCTTTCGGTCGAGGATTCGGGGATGGGCGACATGCTGCGCTTCGACGGCGAGCGGCTGCGCATCCTCATCGAGCGCCATCTGCTCCATACCGGCAGCGCCCGCGCCCGCTTCATCCTCGACAACTGGGCCGAGCAGGCGGCGCATTTCGTCAAGGTGACGCCGCGCGACTTCCGCCGCGCGCTCATCGATCTGCGCGCCGAGCGCAACGCCGTGCTCGCCGCGGAATGACCGGACCGCACGCCATCCATCCTGCAGCCGGACGCGCCGCCAAGGCGGCGCTGCCCGCGCACCGAAACTGATCTGGGGTTAGACGCCATGGGCAAGCCGACCGGCTTCCTCGAAATCGAACGCAGGGACCGCGGCTACGAGCCGGCGGCCGAACGCACGCGCTCCTACAAGGAATTCGCCAGGCGGCTGACGCCGGGCGAAACCGGCGAACAGGCCGCCCGCTGCATGGATTGCGGCATCCCGTTCTGTCACAACGGCTGCCCGGTCAACAATCTGATCCCGGACTGGAACAACCTCGTCTATCGCGATCAGTGGCGCTCGGCGCTCGAGTCCCTTCACTCGACCAACAATTTTCCCGAGTTCACCGGCCGGGTGTGCCCGGCGCCGTGCGAGGCCGCCTGCGTCCTCAACATCGACGACAACCCGGTCACCATCAAGACGATCGAGTGCGAGATCGTCGATCGCGGCTGGGACGAGGGCTGGATCAAGCCGCAGATGTCGGAGCGCGGCACCGGCAAGCGCATCGCCGTCGTCGGCTCGGGACCGGCCGGCCTCGCCTGCGCGCAGCAGCTCGCCCGCGCCGGCCACGCCCCGACCGTGTTCGAGAAGGCCGACCGCATCGGCGGCCTGCTGCGCTACGGCATTCCCGACTTCAAGATGGAGAAGCACCTCGTCGACCGGCGGGTTCGCCAGATGGAGGCCGAAGGCGTCATCTTCCGCACCGGCATCCATATCGGCATCGACGTCAAGGTGAGCCGCCTGCTCGACGACTACGCCGTCATCGTGTTCGCCGGCGGCGCCGAGCGGCCGCGCGACCTCGAGGTTCCGGGCCGCGAACTCGAAGGCATCCACTTCGCGATGGACTTCCTTACCCAGCAGAACAAGCGCGTCGCCGGCGACGACGAGGCGCGGGCCGCGCCGAAGGGCACGCTCAGCGCAAAGGGCAAGCATGTCGTCGTCATCGGCGGCGGCGACACCGGCTCGGACTGCATCGGCACCTCCAACCGCCAGGGGGCCGCGTCCGTCACCCAGCTGGAGATCATGCCGCAGCCGCCGGTGAGGGAGAACAAGGCCCTCACCTGGCCGGACTGGCCGCTGAAGCTGCGCACCTCGTCCTCGCACGAGGAAGGCGCGGCGCGCGATTTCGCGGTCATCACCAAGCGCGCGGTCGGCGAGAACGGCAAGGTCCGGGCGATCGTGTGCGCCCGCGTCGAATGGGTTAAGGGGGAAGGCGGCCGCATGGAAATGCGCGAGGTCGAGGGCAGCGAATTCGAGCTGAAGGCCGATCTGGTGCTGCTCGCCATGGGCTTCGTCGGCCCGGTCGCCGAGGGCGCCGTGCTTCAGTCCGGCGCCAGCCTGGATCCGCGCGGCAACGTCGCTGCCGGCACCGACGACTACAAGACGAGCGTCGGGCGCATCTTCGCCTGCGGCGACATGCGCCGCGGCCAGTCGCTGGTCGTCTGGGCGATCCGCGAAGGGCGCCAGTGCGCCCGCGCCGTCGACGAGTACCTGATGGGCAGGAGCGAGCTGCCGCGCTGAGGCGGCCGGCTTGCGCCGGCGGCGTCGCGGTTGACAGCGCCGCCGCCGCATGGACTCGCTGGCTGCGATCGCCCATTCGCAGGCCCTGACCTTCCATGAAGTCGATTCTCAGCCCGATCGAGTCGCTCGGCCTTTCCGGCGCCGCCCTCGACGGCCGCGTCCGCGCCGCGATGGGCCATATCGGCGACGCTGCGCTCGGCCGCGTCGCCGCCCGCCTCGCCGAGGACGCGCGGGCGAGCGAGCTGCTCTACGAGCGCGAGGGGACGATGCAGCCGATCCCCATCATGCTGCGTCCCCTGCTCGCGATGAACGGCCAGATCGCCTATGTCCATCTCGTCTGCCAGCAATTGATGGACGCGCTGAAAAGCCTGCCCTCGCTCTATCTCGCCGACGCGGACGTGCGCCGCGTGCTGCGCATCGGGGCAGGCGAGGAACGCTGGCTGCGCGAGACCTGGACGCCTGCGCACGAGCGCTCGAACCCGGTCTACGGCCGGCTCGACGCGGTCTGCGATTTCAGCGCGGCGGGCTGGGAGGATTCGCTGAAGTTCATGGAGGCCAACCTCTCCGGCGTCGGCGGCATCTCCTACAGCCCGCTCGCCGAGCAGCTGATGATGCGCGACATCGTGCCGAGCCTGCTCGCCCACGACCCGGGCCTTGAGATCGACCTGCCGCGCGACCAGCGCGACCTCTTCGTGCAGACCCTCATCGACCACTCGCGCGCGCTCGGGAGACCCCAGTGCCGCCTCGCCTTCGTCGAGTGCAAGGACGCCGAGGACGGCATCAACGAACAGCTCGTCCTCAAGCGCCGCTTCGAGAGCGCGCTCGGCCTCGTCATCTCGCACGCCGACCCGTCAGAGCTCTATGTCCGCGACGGCGAGGTCTGGCACGAGGACCGCATCGTCGACGTCGCCTATCGCGACTACGAGGCACGCGACATCATCGCGCTGGAGGAGGAACTCGGTCGCCCGCTCGAAGCGATGCGCCTGCTCTTCCGCCAGAACCGCATGGTCTCCTCGGCGGTCGGCGACTTCGACCACAAGAGCTGCCTGGAGATCCTCAGCGATCCGGCGCTCGCCGAGCGCTTCTTCTCGTCCGACGAATGCCGCCTGTTCCGCCGCCACGTCCTGTGGACGCGCGTCGTTGCCGACCGCCGCACCAGCCTGCCGCACGGCAGCGAGGGCGGTCTCCTGGACTATGCCCGCCGCCACCGCGAGACCCTGGTGCTCAAGCCCAACCGCTCCTATGGCGGCGAGGGCGTCGCCATCGGCGCCTCGATGGAGGCGGGCGCGTGGGAGGCGATGCTGGACGAGGCGCTTGCCGCCGCCGACGATCCCGACGGCTCTTGGGTGCTGCAGCAGGCGACGCGCCTGCCGGTCGCCGAGTTCCCGGTCATCGGCCCGGACGGCCGCGTGGCGATCGAGCCCTTCTATGCGGTGATGGGTTTCGCGCCGACCGATCACGGCCTCGGCGTCATGTGCCGCGTCTCGCAGAAGCAGGTCGTCAACGTCGCCCAGAACGGCGGCATGGCGGCGGTGCTGCTGGCGCGCGAGCCCTCGGACCTCACTCTGCCGCGCCGTTCGCAGAACCGCAGCGACGGCGCCGCCGTCGAACTGCGCCGCCGCATCGGCGAATTGCTCACCCTCGACAACGTCATCGGCGCGCTCGAATGGGACGAGGAGACGGACCTGCCCTCCGGCGCCCATGCCGAGCGCGGCGAGCAGATCGCCGCATTGGAGACCATCCGCCACGCCCGCCTCGTCGACGACGCGCTCGGCGATCTCGTCGAGGAGGTCGCGGCGACCTGCGGCGGCGATCCGCGCTGGACGCGCGAGATCGAGATCCTGCGCGATCTGAGGGCGGGCGAACTGACGCTGCCGGAGGATCTGGTGCGCCGCTTCGCCGAGGCGCGCTCGATCTCGCAGGGCGCCTGGGAAGAGGCGCGCGAGGCGAACGATTTCTCGCTTCTTGCGCCCGCCCTCGCCGAGACGCTGCGTCTGGCGCGCGAGGCCGCCGCCGCCGCCGCGCCGGAGAAGGACCTCTACGACGCGCTGATGGACGAGCACGAGCCCGGCATGACCCGCGCCCGGCTCGACCCGGTGCTGCGCGATCTCGGCGCCCGCCTCGCCCCGCTGGTCCGCGCGGCGGCCGAAGACGGCCGGGCGGCGGACGCGGACGACGACCCCGTTTGCGGCGCTGACGCGCAACTGGCGATCGTCCGCGACCTCATGGAGCAGATCGGCTTCGACTTCGCCCGCGGCGCGCTCGACACCGCCACCCATCCCGGCACCAGCGCGCTTGGCTTCGACGACGTGCGGCTGTCGCTGCGGCCGGGCGAGCAGGGGCTCTGCCAGTCGATCCTGACCGCGCTGCACGAGGCCGGACACGGCCTCTACGATCAGGGCTACGATGCGGCCGACAAGGGCACGCTGCTCGCCGCCGCGCCCTCGATGGGCCTGCACGAGGCGAATGCCAGGCTGTGGGAGAACCATGTCGGGCGCAGCCGCGCCTTCTGGGGCTTCATGGCTCCGCGCCTGCGCATGGCGCTGCCCGGCGCACCGGGGGCCGAGGCGCTCTGGCGCCGCGTCAACCGCATCCGGCCGAGCCTCATCCGCGCCAGCGCCGACGAGCTGAGCTACCACCTCCACATATTGCTGCGCTACGAGCTGGAGACGGCGCTGGTCTCGGGCGACCTCAGGGTGCGCGACCTGCCCGGCGCCTGGCGCGAGCGTTCCCTCGCCCTCATCGGCGTCGCGCCCGGGACCGACAATGACGGCGTCCTCCAGGACGGCCACTGGGCGGCGGCGATGTTCGGCTACTTCCCGACCTACACGATCGGCAGCCTCTATGCCGCCCAGCTCGTCGAGAGCTATGGCGCGGCGCACGATCTGGAGGCCGAGATCGCCTCGGGCTGCTTCTCCGGCCTCCTGGGATTCCTCAGGACGTCGATCCACCGCCCCGGCGACCGCCTGCCTGCCGAAGAGCTCGTCGCCGCGGCGACCGGGCGCGGCCTCGACGCCGGCGCCTTCCTCCGCCACGTGGCGCGCAGGCGCGCGGGCTGAGCGCAGGCCCGGCCGGCCGGGACGCCCCCACCCGCGCGCATTGGCCGCATTGAGCGCCGGCCGTCGCGGCGCCGATGGTGGCTGAGGGACCGGAAGGGGACGGCGCGACATGGCGAGACATCTGAACTGGATCGGCGCGGCGGCTGCGGCGCTGTCGCTGGCGGGCTGCTCCTACCTGCCGCCCGACTGCGACGCGCCCGAACTCGTCAAGAGCGTCACCGACGTCGTCAACGGCAACGAGGAGGTCAAGGGGCTCGCGCTCTCGGTGAAGGAGATCCGGGGCCTGAAGGAGACGGCGCGGGACGAGACCAAGAACACGCGCGCCTGCGCCGGCGAGATGGAACTGAGCAACGGCCAGGTCCTCGACCTGCAGATCGATCTCGCACAGGACCCCAAGGACCAGACGATCTTCATCCCGACGATCCGCTGGACGCCGCGCGACTAGGGAATCCTCAGACGGACGGCAGCCTCTGTTCCGGCTCTGTCGTAACGGACAAGGAGCGGGCGCACCGCGTCCGTTACGGCGCCTCGATCGTGTCGTTGTAGAGGACCAGATGGTCTGTGCTGCAATAGTCGACATCGACATCGAAGAACGAGCCGTCCTCGAACGTGACGAGGGTCGGGACCACGCAGTCGCCGCCGGTCGAGAACGACATCCGGAACTGCTCGCCGGGCAGCATGACGTCGCCGGGGATCCAGTCCTTGCTCCAGACCCCCTTGGCGCCGGTCTGGAACCCGACCACGGAATAGTCGCTCGCATTGGTGACGATGAACGTGCCGTCGCTGGCGCCGGCGGCGAGGCCGGGCAACAGCCCGGCCGCCAGAGCGAGCGCCGTCAGAGGCGCGATCCTGGACATTGTCTTCCCCTGTTCCGGGGCCCGGACGCCGGGCCGTTGCGTCGAGCAGATCATGCACCGGCCCTCACCCGCAATCTCCGCGCCTGCGCGCCACTTCGCCACACCCGTCCGCGCGCCGCCTGCCCGGCTCCGGTCGGCGGCGGCTGGACACCCGGCCTTACCGGCGCGCAATGTCAGGCTTGGCCGCGGGTGGGAACGCAGGAACGATGGTCGACCGCAAGATATTGGTGATGGGCCTGCCGGGCTCGGGCAAGACGACGCTCTGCCGGGTCCTCGCGCAGCGCCTCAACGCCGTGCACTTCAACAACGACGAGGTGCGCGCCAACTTGAACAAGGATCTCGGCTTCAGCGTCGCCGACCGCATCGAGCAGGCCCGACGCATGGGGTTTCTCTGCGACCTCGTGGTGCGCTCCGGCGGCACGGCGATCGGCGATTTCGTCTGCCCGACGCCCGACACGCGGGCCGCCTTCGGCGACGCCTTCATCGTCTGGATCGACCGCATCGCGGCCGGCCGCTTCGAGGACACCAACCGCCTCTTCGTGCCCCCCGAACGCTACGATTTTCGCGTCGAGGCGGACGGCACGCCCGAGTTCTGGGCCGAGCGCATCGTCCGCCGCCTGCGTCCGGTGTTCGACCCCAGGAAGCCGACCGCCCTATTCATCGGCCGCTACCAGCCCTTCCATGACGGCCACCGGGCGCTGGTGGAGGAAGGCCTGCGCCGCGCCGGCCAGGTCTGCATCGCGGTGCGCGACACCCATGGGCTGGACGACGCCAACCCGCTGTCGTTCGAGGACGTGAAGGCGCGCATCGAGACGGCGCTCGCCGCCCATGCCGGGCGCTTCGTCGTCGTGGCCCTGCCCAACGTCTCGCACGTCTTCTACGGCCGCGACGTCGGTTATGCGATCGAGCGGATCGATCTCGACGCGGCGCTGCAGGGCATCAGCGCCACCGAGGCGCGCCGGAACGCCGGTCTCGGGGCCTGACGCCGCGCCCTCTTCAGGTTCCCGTCTCCATCGGCAGGTCGGGATCGCGCGACCATTCCGCCATCGAGCCGTCATAGACCGCGACCGAGGGATGGCCCAGCCGCACCAGCGCCAGCGCGTCCATGGTCGCCGAAATGCCGCCGCCGCAATAGCAGATCGCCCGCGCCCGCCCGAACGCCCCGGCGTCCGTGAAGAGCGCCCGCAGCTCGGCGTCGTCGCGAAAGGTGCCGTCGCCCTTCACCAGCGCCGCGTAGGGCACGTTGCGGCTGCCCTTGATATGGCCCTTGCGGCCATAGCTCATCGCCGCTTCGCCGCTGTGCACGCTGGGTGAGAGGGCGTTGATGGTGCACACCGCGCCGTCGCCGATCGCCGCCAGGACCTCGTGCTTGTCGGCCCAGTATCCCGGCCGGGCCGTCAGCGAAAGGGCGGCGGGCGCGTAGCGCCGCGTCCCGGTCTCGATCGCCCGGCCCTCGCGCGCCCACTTGGTGAAACCGCCGTCGAGCACGGCCGCGTTCTCGAAGCCGCAGGCCCGCAGCATCCACCACAGCCGCGTCGCCCACATCGGCGTGGTGGTGGTGGCGAGGACGACGCGGCTCGCCTGCCCGATGCCGGCCGCCCCCAGCGCCTCGGCCAGCCGGCCGGCAGGCGGCATCGTGAAGGGCAGCTTCGCACCGGGGTCGGACAGTTCGCCCGCCAAGTCCAGGAAGGCGGCGCCCGGCACGTGTCCGGCCTCGTAGTCGGCGCGGCCGCTCTCGATGGCATAGGGGCCGGGCGTCGCCGGCCGCAGGTGGACGGTCACGTCGAAGATCCGCAGATCTTCCTCGCCCAGATGTCCGGCGAGCCATTCGGTCGATACCAGTCCCCTGCCGTCCCAGCCCATGGCCCTCGTCCTCCCTTGCGCGGTCTTCGCCGTTCGCGGTCTGGTCACATGCCCGGCTCGATCTCCCGCGCGACGGCGAGGCCGGCCTCCTGCCAGTCCTTGAAGGCGCCCAGGTTGAAGACCTTCGCGTAGCCCATGTCCTTCAGCACCTTGCCGCCGAGCGCCGCGCGGCCGCCGGAGGCGCAATAGAGGACGATGCTCGCCTCGGGCGACAGCCGCTTGTCGTAGTAGGGCGATTGCGGGTCGGCCCTGAACTCCAGCATGCCGCGCGAGATGTGCAGCGCGCCTGCCACATGGCCGCTGCGTTCGACTTCCGGCGCGTCGCGCACGTCGATGATCACCGTGTTCCCGGCGGCGGCCATCGCCGCGGCCTCGGCCGCCGAGATCCGCGGCACCGCCGCGTTCGCCTCGTCCATCATCTGCTTGATGCTCGTCGCCATGGTCGCCTCCCGTGCACGCTGGTGTCGGCCGTCCCCGGCCCGCCGCCGACTATCGCCCAATCGGCGGCCGATGCCAGCCGTTCCTGCGCCGATTTTGCGCCCCGGCCGCGGCCGGGCTTGCGCAAACGCAATGAATTGCGGTCGCTTCTGTCCCAGAAGGACGCGCTCGGCGTCCGCGACGGCGTCCCGGCGGGGAAGAACGATGCGCAAGCAGGGCCTGACGGATCTCTATCTTGGCGACAGCACCCGGGCGCATCGCTTCCGCTACGGCCTGCTGGTCTTCGATCTCGTCACCATCGCCTTCCTTGTCGTCTCGTCGTTCCTGCAGACCGCCGGCACCGAGGTGATCGATGCCGTCATCGGGCTGGTCATTGCCGCGGACTTCGCCGCCCGCCTCTGGATCGCGCCCAGCCGCTGGCGCATGCTCGCCAGCCCCTTCGGAATCGCCGATATCGTCGTCATCGCGTCGCTCCTTGCCCCGATCGTCGGCGAGGGCATGGCCTTCCTGCGCATCGCGCGGATGCTCCGCCTGTTGCGCTCGTACGAGTTGCTCGCCCGGCTGCGGCAGGACTTCGACTGGTTCCGGCGCAACGAGCAGACGATTCTGTCGGCGACCAATCTGGGCATCTTCGTCTTCCTGATGACCGCGATCGTCTACGAGACGCAGCACTACACCAACCCGCAGATCTCGAACTACGCCGATGCGCTGTACTTCACCGTGACGGCGCTGACGACGACCGGCTTCGGCGACATCGTCCTTCAGGGCACGCTCGGCCGCATGATCGCCGTGGTCACGATGATTTTCGGCGTCTCGCTGTTCCTTCGCCTGGTCCAGGTGATGCTGCGCCCGGTCCGGGTGGAATTCGCCTGCCCCGACTGCGGCCTCAGCCGCCACGATTTCGACACCGTTCACTGCAAGGCCTGCGGCCGGCTGCTCAACATCCGCAACGAAGGTGCCGTGTAGGAGGCAGGACAAGGGGCATGCAACCGCCGCGTCTCTAAAAAAGCAGTCTTGACGGTTTTTATTTCACCCCTATCATCCGCCCAAGATAAAAGCCGGGATCTGCCGGCTGCGAGGGAGGCGTTAGACATGGCGGTCGACGACATGCCGCGGGCCGGCGGACAGGCCCGCTGCCCCGGGACGAACTGGGACGATCTGATGGCGGCCGAAAGCCGCACGCCGCCCGACTTTCTCGTCAAGGACGCCTACGAATACATGGGATCGGCGCCGCTCGCGGCCGCGCGTTACACCTCGCCGGAGTTCTTCGCCAGGGAACGCGCCGCGATGTGGCCCAATGTCTGGCAGTTCGCCGCCCGCGAGGAGGAAATGCCCGAGCCCGGCGACGTCGTTCTCTACGAGAACGCGGGCCGCTCCTATCTGGTCACGCGCCAGCCCGACGGCTCCGTCCGCGCCTTCCACAATGTCTGTCTCCATCGCGGCCGCAAGCTGCGCCTCGACAGCGGCTGGTCGAAGGAATTCAAGTGCCCGTTCCACGGCTTCACCTGGAACACCGACGGCAGTCTGAAGGACATCCCCTGCCGCTGGGATTTCGGCCATCTCAGCGACTCCAGCATGCAACTGCCCGAAGCCCAGATCGGCCGCTGGGGCGGCTACATCTTCCTGAAGGAGGCCGAAGGCGGCCCGACGCTTGAAGAATATCTCGCGCCGCTGCCCGAGCACTTCAAGCGCTGGAAGCACGAGGACTGCTACACCGCCGTCTGGGTCGGCAAGGTCATCCGGGCGAACTGGAAGGCGACGGCCGAAGCCTTCATGGAGGCGTGGCACTCGGTCATCACCCATCCGCAGATCCTGCCGTTCACCGGCGACGCCAACACGCGCTACAATGTCTATGGCGACCATGTGAACGTCGCCCTCACGCCGTTTGCGGTGCTCTCGCCGCATCTCGATCAGGCGGCCCACAGCCAGCAGTGGATCATCGACGAGTTCCTGAAATACAACGGCCGGGCCGGCGGCGCCGACCTGAAGGTCGAGGTGCCCGAAGGCGCCTCGGCGCGCGCTCACATGGCCGCCGTCAACCGCGAGCGCTACACGCAGAACACCGGCCACGACCACAGCCACGCCACCGACGCCGAACTGCTCGACGCCTTCACCTACAACGTCTTCCCAAACTTCGCCCCGTGGGGCGGCTTCATGCCGAACATCGTCTATCGCTGGCGGCCTTGGCCCGATCAGGACTCGACGCTGATGGAAGTGCGGCTGCTGATGCGCGCGCCGCCGGGCGCGCCCAAGCCCAAGCCCGCGCCGATGAACTTCCTTGCCGACGACCAGCCCTGGACCGCGGCGACCGAACTCGGCGCGCTCGGCCACATCTTCGAGCAGGACATGGCCAACCTGCCCTTCGTGCAGGACGGTCTGAAGGCGTCGAAGAACGGCGAGGTCCATCTGGGCGACTATCAGGAAATCCGCATCCGGCATTTCCACCGCACGCTCGACCGCTACCTCGAACGCTTCGGCTGACCGGCCGGCGCCGCTGCGCCGCCGCTCGCTCCCCGACCGACCGACCGAACGAACGAACGGAACCCGCGTGTCCGACATCGCACCGCTCAAGATGCCCAAATGGGGCCTCTCCATGGAGGAGGGCACCCTCGTCGGCTGGCTGAAGGCCGAAGGCGACGCCGTCGCCGTCGCCGACGAGATCGCCGAAGTCGAGACCGCCAAGATCACCAATGTCTGCGAGAGCCCGGCCGGGGGCATCCTGCGCCGCATCGTCGCCCCGCCCGGCACGACGCTGCCGGTCGGCGGCCTGATGGGCGTGATCGCCGCCGCCGGGGTGCCGGACGAGGCGATCGACGCCTTCGTCGCCGACTACCAGGCCCGCTTCACGCCGGGCGAGGACGCGAGCGAGGCCGGCGGCGGCCTCGTCCTCGCGACGATCGAGGTGGACGGACGGCCGCTGCGCATCGGCCGGGCGGGGGCGGGGGAGGGCGCGCCCGTCGTCCTCATCCACGGCTTTTCCGGCGATCTCGCCAACTGGATGTTCAACATCGAGGCGCTGGCGGCGCGCGGCCCGGTGCTGGCGATCGACCTGCCCGGCCATGGCGGCTCGACCAAGGATGTGGGCGATGCCTCGCTCGCCGCGCTTGCCGCCGCCGTGACCGGGGCGATGGCGGCCGAAGGCATTGCGGCGGCCCATCTCGTCGGACATTCGCTGGGCGGCGCGGTCGCCGCCTGGATCGCCGCCCATCGGCCCGAGGCGGCGCACTCGCTCACGCTGATCGCGCCGGCCTATCTGCCCGGCGGCGCGCTGGCTCAGGACTTCCTCACCGGCATCGCCGAGGGCGCCCGCGCCCGCGATCTCAAGCCCTGGCTCGAAATGCTGCTGGCCGATCCCGCCGGCGTTTCGCGCGAGATGGTGGAGGATGTCGTCAGGGCGAAGCGCCTCGACGGCGTCGAGGAGGCGCTGACGGCGCTGCGCGACCGCATGCTCGACGGCGCCGACGCGGCGGCGCTGCAGGCCTGCCTGGCGCGCATACCGGCCGCGCTGGTGATCGCCTCGCGCGCCGACCGCATTGTCGGGGCGCCCGACGAAAGCCGCCTGCCGGCCGGCTTCCGCGTGGTCTGGATCGACGGTGCGGGGCACATGCCGCATCTTGAGAAGGCGGCCGAGATCAACGCGCTGCTGCTGGAGGCGACGGGCCGCTAGTCGTCGTCGCCGAGGCCGTCCTCGCCCAGATACTGCTCGGCCGACGGCAGATCGAGCTTGCCGTCGCGCAGCAATTGCAGCGTGTTGGAGATGAAAGCCCGCAGCATCACGCGCCGCCGGCGGCCCTTCCACACGTCGCGATTGAGCAGGAGCCCTTCCATCGAGGCGATGCAGAAATCCATCGCCAGCTCGTAGCGCGCCGCATCCTTGTGCCACTCGGGGAAGGCGCGCCTGACCGTCTCGCGCTCGATGCGGTCGTATTCCTGATGCTTGGGCAGCAGGATCGCGCGCAGCTCGGCGTCGGTCCGCGCCGCCATCGACAGTTCAAGCGTCGCGTTGAACTCGCGGGTCAAGAGGCTCTTCCAGTAGAGCTCGATGCCGGCGTGGCGCTGCACGCGCTCGTCGTCGGTCAGTTCGTTGATGCGCGCCAGGAACAGTTCCATACGCCGGTAGAACGCATAGTCGATCAGCGAGGCGATCAGCTCCTGCTTGGTCGCGTAGTGATGCAGCATCGCGCCGCGCGAGATCTCCGCGGTCTGCGCGATCAGCTGCGTCGTCGTCCTGGCGTAGCCGTGCTCCTTCAGGCAGTCGATCGCCGCTTCCAGGATGGCGATGCGCGTCTGGGCGCTCTTGCGCTGTTGCCAGCCCTGACCCTCCGCGCCGAGGCCTTCCGGCTCGAGCGATGCCAGTGCGGTTACTTTGGGCATTACAGTCTCCAATGCCGCAATCAGGTTGTCCGGTTTGCGTTGCACCGCACAAACTACAGGCCGAGCGCCGCCCGCGCCAGAATATTGCGCTGGACCTCGCTTGACCCACCGTAAATCGTCGAGGCGCGCAGATTGAGATACCGCGCCGTCGGGGTCGCGGCATGGTCCGGACCGACCGGCGGCGTATTGGCCCCCAGGCCCAGCGCCGCCCGCTGGTCGGCGCCGGCATAGAAGCCGATCGCCTCCATCGCCAGTTCGCTGGCCGCCTGCATCGTCTCGGTGCCCTTGAGCTTCAGCAGCGAGGGCGCCCAGTCGCGCCCCCCGCCCAGCGAGAGCTGCGAGACGATGCGCGCCTCGGTCTGGGCGATCGCCTCGGTCTCGATCTCGATCGCCCCCAGCCGGCGGGCGAAGGCGGGATCGGCGGCCAGGCTGGCGCCGTCCGCCGCCTCCTGCGCCGCGATTCGCCGGATCTGCCGGATGAGGCCGCGGATGCGCGGCGCGTAGGCGCCGCCCCGCTCGAACTCCAGCAGGTACTTGGCGACCGTCCAGCCTTCGTTCTCGCGGCCCACCAGATTCGCGGCCGGGATGCGGACATCGTCGAAGAAGACCTGGTTCACCTCGTGGTCGCCGGCCAGCGTGACGATCGGCTTGATCGCGATGCCGGGCGTCGCCATGTCGAGAAGCAGGAACGAGATGCCCTGCTGCGGCTTGCCGCCGGCATCGGTCCGCACCAGCAGGAACATCCAGTTCGCGTAGTGGGCATGCGTCGTCCACAGCTTGGTGCCGTTGACGATATACGCGTCGCCCTCGCGCACCGCCCGGCACTGCAGCGCCGCCAGATCCGACCCCGATTGCGGCTCCGAATAGCCTTGGCACCAATAGTGCTCGCCGCTGAGGATGCGCGGCAGGAAGAACGCCTTCTGCGCCTCGCTGCCGCAGCCGATCAGCACCGGCCCGCACATCTGCAGCCCCATGGCCGGCAGCGCCGGCGCGCCGGCGGCGGCGCATTCGCTCTCCCAGATGTAGCGCTGCACCGGGCTGAAGCCGGCGCCGCCATGGGCCTTGGGCCAGGCCGGCGCCACCCAGCCCTTGAGATAGAGCGTGCGGTGCCAGCGCCGGTTGAGGTCGGCTTCGGCAAAGACGCCGGCCTGGCGGGCAGCGGCGGCCCGCAGGTCGTCGGTCAGCGCCTCGTCCAGGAAGGCGCGCACCTCATCGCGAAAGGCGAGGTCGCTCGGCGACAGCGCGATCTGCATGGTCTCTCCCGCTTTCGGCTGTAGACGCCGATGCGGCCAAGTGTATGATCGCATCAATAAAAAACAAGCTATCCGGTTTTTACACGGCAGCAGGGAGAGGGCAATGGATCTGGGTCTGAAGGGATTGAAAGCGGTGCTGGCCGGGGCCAGCAAGGGCATCGGCCGTGCGACGGCCGAGGCGCTCGCGGACGAAGGTGTCGATGTCGCGGTCTGCGCCCGCGGCCAGGCCGGCGTCGACGAGACCGTGGCGGCGCTGAAGGCCAGGGGCGTCAAGGCGACCGGCGCCAGCGTCGACATGACCGACGCGGCCGCCTATGGCGCCTGGGTGACGCGCGCCGCCGGCGAGCTCGGCGGCTGCGACATCTTCATCTCGTTCGCCTCGGCGAGCGGCGGCCCGGCCAGCGAGCAGACCTGGAAGGCGACCTTCGACCTCGACCTGCTCGCCACCTATCGCGGCATCCAGGCGGCGCTGCCCTTCCTCGAAAAATCGGCCGCCGGATCGATCGTCGCGATCTCCTCGACTGCGGCGCTTGAGGATTTCTTTGGGCCGCAGGCCTACAACGCGATGAAGGCCGCGGTCATCAACTACGCCGCCGCGCTGTCGCAGCAGCTCGCGCCCAAGGGCATCCGCGTCAACACCGTCTCGCCCGGTCCCGTCTTCGTGCCCGGCGGTTCGTGGGACATGATCAAGACGCACATGGCGGCGGTCTACGACCAGACGGTGAAGAACACCCCGGTCGGCCGCCTCGGCGACGCCGCCGAGGTCGCCCGCGCCATCGCCTTCGTCGCCTCGCCGGCCTGCCGCTTCATGACCGGCGCCAACATCGTCATCGATGGCGGCATCACCAAGCGCGTGCAGTACTAGGCCCGCGCCATGACAGCGCAAGGCAAGACGCGCATCGACTGCGTCCTCGTCGCGGGCGGGCGCTTCCACGACATCGACTTCGCCCGCCTCGAGCTTCTCAAGCTTCTCGCCGAGGACGAGCGCGTGCGCGTCCGGGTGTTCGAGGACTATGCCAATCTCGAGGCGATCGCCAAGGCGGACTTCCTCGTCAGCTACACCTGCGACGTGACGCCCAGCCTCGCCCAGCAGGAGGCGCTGCGTGCCTTCGTCGAGCGCGGCGGGCGCTGGTATGCGCTGCACGGCACTAACGCGATCCTGCGTTTCCTCGCCGACGGGCGGGTCGACAGCCCGCGCTGGGCGCCGCACTTCATGGAGACGCTGGGCTCGATGTTCATCGCCCATCCGCCGATCGCGCCCTATCGCGTGACGGTGGCCGATCCGGCTCATCCGCTGGTCGCGGGCGTCGAGGCCTTCGACGCCGACGACGAGCTCTATCTGTCCGAGGTCTATGGCGCGCCGCACGTCCTGCTCGAAACCAGCTATGGCGGCGAGGCCAAGGGCTTCGTCGAGGACCAATGGCCCGAGGCGAAGCACCCGGTCTTCTACCTCAACCCGCGCGGCGCCGGGGCGGTGCTCTACCTGACCCTCGGCCATTGCCGCGGCCACTACGACATGCAGCCGATGATCGACTTCTACCCGGTGCCCGAGAAGGGCTCGTGGGCGCTGCCGGTCTTCTATGACCTGCTGCGCCGCGGCCTTGCCTGGGCGAAGGAAGGCGCTCCCCGTCGATGAGCGTCTACCTGCACGTGACGCTCGAGGTGAAGGCCTCGGGTCTCGCCCGCTTCAACGCCGTAATGGCCGAGGCGGTGCCGATCCTGGAGAGCGAGGGCTGGGTGCTCTTCGCCGCGCTCGTGCAGCGCACCGGCCGGCTGAACACCGTGATCGACGTCTGGCGGCTGGACGGCTTCGATCATTTCGACGCCGGGCTTCAGGCCTTCATCGCCCATCCGCGCTTCGCCGCCATCAAGGCGGTGCTCGACGAGACGGTCCTCAGCGAGACCATCGTCTTCGCCTCGGCTGCGCCCTACATGCGCTGAGGGCGTCCGCCCTCAGCCCTTGTCGTACTCGACATGCAGCTCCAGCACGCCGCGCAGCAGGATGTTGGGGCTGTAGCTGATCGTCGTGCCGGGCTTCAGGCGGATGTTCTTCAGGCGCTCCAGCAGGATCGGGAAGGCGACGTTCATTTCCTTGCGGGCCAGCGGCGCGGCGATGCAGGTGTGGATGCCCGCCCCGAAGGCGAGATGGGTGCGCGCGTTCTCGCGCGTCACGTCGAACGCCTCGGCCTGCGGGAAATGCGCATCGTCGCGGTTGCCGCTGCCGTAGCGCAGCAGCACCATGTCGCCCTTGCGGATCTCGACGCCGCCGATGCTGGTCTCGCGCGTCGCCACCCGCCACATATTGTTGGTCGGCGACAGGTAGCGCAGTGTCTCCTCCACGAAGCCCGGTATCAGGTTGCGGTCGGCCTTCACCTTCGCCATCTGCGCCGGGTTGGAGATCAGGAAGAACATCCCGGCGGTCAGCGAGTGCGCCGTCGTTTCGTTCCCCGCGACCAGGAGCTGCTGCATGATCGACAGCAGCTCGGCATAGTCCATGTGCCGGTTGTCGCCCTCTTCGGCCAGATTGGCGTGGACGAGGTCCGAGATGATGTCGTCGGTGGGGCGTGCCCGCTTTTCCTCGATCTTCTCGACGAAATAGTGCTGGAAGGCGACCACCTTGGCCGCCGCATCCAGCCGCGTCGCCTTGTCCGAGATGCCGCCCAGCTGGGCGACGAAGGCGTCGGACCACTCGTGGAAGCGGTCCATGTCGGCGCGCGGCACGCCCAGCGCGTCGGCGATCACCGTCATCGGCAGGTGGTTGGCGAAGGTCGACTTGAACTCGCACGCGCCGCGGTCCGCGAAGCCGTCGATCAGCCGGTGGGCGACCGCGGCGATGTAGTCGGCCATGCCCTCCACCCGCTTGAAGGTGAAGGCCTTGCTGACCAGCTTGCGGTAGCGGGTGTGGACCGGCGGGTCGGCGGTCAGCAGCGTGTTGGTGACCGGAAACCCCTTCGACAGGATCGCCGCCTCGTCGGGGTCCATCGCCTGGGTCGAACCCGATCGCAGCTGCGCCGAGAAATCGTTCGAGAAGACGGCGGGCTGCGTGTTCGCCTCGACGATCCGGTCATAGGTCGAGATCGAGACGATGCCGGTATTGGGGTCGCGCCAGACCGGCGCCTCGGCGCGCAGCCGCGCGAAATAGGGATAGGGGTTCTGCAGGATCGCCGGGTCGAAGGCGTTGATCTGGTGCAGCGGGCAGGTCGCGATGTCGGGCTTGGCGGTCTCGGACATGGGGCTCTCCTTCACGACAGCATGCCGCCGTCGACCGGCAGCATGGCGCCTGTGGTGAAACTGGCGGCGTCGCTCGCCAGGAAGGCGATGGCCCCGGCCGGCTCTTCGGGGCGGCCCAGGCGCTTCATGGGATGGGCGGAGGCGAAGCCGGCCAGCACCTGCTCGCGCGATGCGCCCTGCGCCTCGCCCGCCGCGACATAGCCCTCGACCATCTCGGTATGGATGGCGCCGGGCAGGATGCCGTTGACGCGGATGTCGTAGCCCTGCTCGGCGCAGTGCAGCGCAACGGCCTGGGTCAGCATCTTCACCCCGCCCTTCGAGGCGCAATAGGCGGTGAAGATCGCGCCGGCCTTCTGGCCCAGCGTCGAGCCGACATTGACGATCGCCCCGCCGCGCCCGCCCTTCAGCGCCGCGACGGCGTGCTTGCAGCCCAGGAACGTGCCGTCGAGATTGATCGCCTGGGTGCGGCGGAAGCCCTCCAGCGTCTCGTCCTCGATCGAGCCGGGCACCGAGATCCCGGCCGAGTTGACGACCGTCGTCAGCCGGCCGAAGCGGCGGACCGCTGCGGCGACGGCGTCCGCCCAGGCGGCGTCGCTGGTCACGTCCAGCGCCACATAGGCGGCCGCCTCGCCGATCGAGCGGGCGAGCGCCTCGCCCTTGGCCGCCTGGATGTCGCCGATGACCACGCTGGCGCCTTCGGCCGCGAAAAGCCGCGCCGTGGCCGCGCCGATACCGCTCGCCCCGCCCGAAATGAGCGCCACCTTGCCTGACAGTCGCATGCCTTGCCGCGCGGCGTCCGCGCGCTCCCTTCCTGGTGTTTCCGCTGGCCGGACTGAGCGCCGGCCTTGTCGATCACAATAAACAGATCATCCTGCTTATAACAAGCACGCTTGACTTTTTCTGGAGAGGCCCCAAGAGTTGCGACGTTCGCCGGAGGGTGCGGCCAGGTCAACGAGCGCAGCAGACGCTCAAGCCCCCCAGCCCGAGCGACAGGGGAGGAAAGCTATGAATCGCATCGAGCGAGTGCTCCGCGCGCGTCCTGTCATGGCGGCGCTAGGCCTTTATGTTCTGGCCGGACTGGGAGCGCCCGCCGCCGCCCAGGACCCGGCCGCCGCGCCCGCGCCCGAAGCCGCTGCGGCGACGGGCGAGGAAGAGGTCGTCGTCACCGCCCGGCGGCGCAAGGAGACGGTCCAGTCGACGCCGCTCTCGGTCACCGCCGTCTCGCCCAAGACGCTGGAGGCGGCGGCCGCGCCGGACATCCAGGATCTTGAGGGCATGACGCCCAACCTGGTGATCGATCCGGTCAACGCCGGTCCCTCGGCGGCCGCCATCTCGATTCGCGGAATCAGCTTCGAGGACATCGAAAAGTCCTTTGACCCCGCCGTGGGTGTGCTCGTGGACGGCGTGTACATCGGCACTAACACCGGGCAATTGCTCGATTTCTTCGATTTCGAAGCCATCGAAGTCCTCCGCGGCCCCCAGGGCACGCTGTTCGGTCGCAACACCACGGGCGGCGTCATCAATATCCGCCGCTCGACTCCCACCGGCGAGTTCGGCGGCAAGCTTGGCGTGACCATCGGCGACTACGGCCGCCAGGAATACCGTGCCGTGCTGAATCTGCCTGAGGCCGGCAACGTGTCGTCGAAGTTCTTCTATCTGCGCAAGGAGTTGGACGGTTACTTCGACAATGTCACGCGCGGCACCGACGAACCGCATTCGCGTATCGAAAGCTATGGCGCGACCTTTCGCTACCAGGACAGCGAGGCCTTCGACGTCACCGCGACGATCGAACACCAGCGCCAGCGCAGCCAGACGGCGCAGGGTTCGCTGTCGCAGGATACGGACCTCATCTGCCTGCAGGTGCCCACGCCCGGCGGCCCGATCCGCATCTTCGGCATCCCCGACGAGGAGTGCAACCGCAACACCGGCGACGACCTCTACACCTCGTTCTCGAACGTGGCGGGCCCGGTCGAATACGACGAGACGGCGCTGACGGCCGAAGCCAACTACCGCTTCAACGGCCTGACGCTGACCTCGGTGACCGGCTACCGGAAGTCGGAGGAATCGGTCCGCCAGGACTTCGACGCCAGCTCGATCAACTTCTTCGATACGCTGCGCGTCCAGAACTACGACCAGTTCAGCCAGGAGCTGCGCCTCGCCGGCGATCTCAGCGACAGCGTCGACTTCGTCGCCGGCGTCTACTATTTCCGCAGCGCCTACGATCTCGACCAGATCACCAATCTGGGCTTCATCCCCGCCCAGACCCGCGTCTTCGTCGACCACGAATCGACCTCGACGGCAGCCTTCCTCGATGTCGACTGGCGTTTCGCGCCCGGCTGGCGGTTGTCGCTGGGCGGACGCTACACCAACGACGAGAAGCAAATCGTCAGCACGCTGGCCAACGGAACGGTCGTTTCCGCAAGCGATTCCTGGGCCGAGTTCACGCCCAAGGCCTCGATCGACTGGCAGGCGAGCGACGACATCATGGTCTATGCGTCCTACTCGCGCGGCTTCCGCTCAGGCGGCTTCAACGGCCGCGCCGCATCGGTCTCATCGGTGCAGACGCCCTACGAGCCCGAATTCGTCGATTCCTACGAGATCGGCGCCAAGACGGCGTGGCTCGACAACAAGCTGATTGTCAATCTGGCGCTGTTCCAGACCAACTACTCCGACAAGCAGGAGGACATCGTCGTCCCGCTGCCGGTCGCGCCGTTCCAGGAGACGGTGGTCGGCAACGCCGCCGAAGCGACCATTCGCGGCTTCGAGCTGGACATCACGGCCCGGGTCACCGACGCCTTTACGATCGAGGCCTCGCTCGGCCTGCTCGACGCCGAGTACGACACCTACGACAAGCTGGTGAACAGCCCCGGCGGTCTCGTCCCCGGCGACTTCTCGACGCTCAATCTGCGCCGGACGCCGGACGTCACGGCGGCGATCGCCTTCGACTACCGGATCGACACCTCCAACGGCGACGTCAATCTCTCCGCGTCCTACCAGTACATCTCGGAGTACGACACGACGATCACCCCGGCCTTCGGGACGGGCCAGTATGTCGGCCCCAACTTCGTGCCGCCGGTCAACGATCCGCGCGGCCGGGTCGAGGCGCAGAACCAGGTCGATGCGTCCATCACCTGGAACATCGACATCAGCGAGACCAACACGCTGAAGCTGGCGGCCTTCGGACGCAACCTGCTCGACGAACGGGGCCTCAGCGCCGCGCTGCCTGTCGCCGGCCTCTTCGCGTTCGGCGGAATCCGCGCGCCGCGGACCTTCGGCGTCGAGATCGGCTACTCGTTCTAGGAGCGGTGCTCTGGACCGCGGGCGGCGCATCCGCCCGCGGTCCCTTTTTCCCGGAGAGGCACCCCATTGGCCGGATCAGGCGAACTCAGCGGAAAGGCGGCGATCGTCACCGGCGCGACGAGGGGCATCGGCCGCGCCGTCGCCGTGTCGCTCGCGGCGGCCGGCGCCGCCGTGCTGCTGACGGGACGCACCCCGGGCGACGGCGAAGCCGCTGCTGCGGCGATCCGCGCGTTGGGGGGGCGAGCCCGCTTCCTGGCCGCCGACCAGGGCAGCGACGCCGACTGGACCCGCACAATGGAGGAGGTCCAGGATGCCTTCGGCCGCCTCGACATTCTCGTCGCCAATGCCGGCATCTCGAAGCCGGCCGCCATCGCCGGCTTGGCGCTGGAGGACTTTCGCGCCCTCAACCGCATCAATCTCAAGGGCTGCTTTCTCGGCGTGAAGCACGCCGCCGCGGCCCTGCGCCGTCATGGCGAAGGCGGCTCGATCGTCCTGATGAGTTCGATCGTCGGCAAGGTCGGCGTCGCCGGCCACGCCCACTACGCGGCCGCCAAGGGCGGAGTGCGGCTGCTCGCCAAGGCGGCGGCGCTGGAACTGGGGCCGGAGAAGATCCGCGTCAACTCGCTCCATCCCGGCATGATCCGCACAGCGATGACCGCCGCCTATGACGAGCGCCTCCTTGCGCCGTCGATCCCGCTCGGCCGCTTCGGGACGCCGGACGAGATCGCCGCCGCCGCCCTCTTCCTCGCCTCGCCGCGCTCGCGATTCATGACCGGCGCCGAGCTCGTCGTAGATGGCGGGTGGATCGCCCAATGACCCGCCGCTTCGACGACCGCACCGTCATCGTCACCGGCGCGACCAAGGGAATCGGCCGCGCCACCGCGATCCTGCTCGCCGCCGAAGGGGCCCGCGTGATCGCTACCGGGCGCGACGCTGCAGGCGGGGCCGAGACCGTAGCGGCGGCCGAGGCGGCGGGCGGCGTCTGCCACTTCGCCCCGCACGACATCGCCCGCGAGGACGACTGGGCCCGGATCGTCGATCTGGCGGAGCGCCGCTTCGGCGGTCTCTTCGGGCTCGTCAACAACGCAGGGCTGTTCTTCGTGAAGCCGCTGGACGAGACCACCGAGGACGATTTCGACCGCATCTACCGCACCAATGTCGAGGGCACCTTTCTCGGCGTCCGCGCCGCCTTCGCGGCGATCGCCCGAACCGGCCTGCCCGGCGCCGTCGTCAACGTCTCCTCGCTGATGGGCCAGGTCGGCTTTGCCGGCGCCAGCGCCTATTGCGCGACCAAGGGCGCCATCGCCGGCTTCACCAAGGCGGCGGCCCTAGAGGGTGCGCGGATGACCCCTCAGGTGCGCGTGAACTCGTTGCATCCCGGCGTCATCTGGACGCCGATGATCACCTCGCAGTTCGGCGACAGCCAGGACCTCGCGGACGCTTTCGCCGCCGACACGCCGCTGCGCATGATCGGGCTGCCCGAATACATGGCCGACGCCATCGCCTATCTGCTCAGCGACGAAGCGGCCTATGTCACGGGCGCCGAGCTGACGGTCGACGGCGGCCGCGGCGCGGACTGAAACAGGAGACCACGCATGCAACTCAGCCGGGACGATCTCAAGCGCGCCTATCGGCGGATGGTCACCATCCGCATCTTCGAGGAGCGGGTCACGAAGGAATTCGCCGCCGGCAACATTCCCGGCTTCGCCCATGTCTATCTCGGTCAGGAGGCGTCGGGCGTGGGCGTCTGCTTCGACCTCACCGACGAGGACCACATCGGCTCCACCCATCGCGGCCACGGCCACTGCATCGCCAAGGGCGTCGATGTGCGCGGCATGATGCACGAGATCATGGGCAAGCGCGACGGACTTTGCGGCGGCAAGGGCGGCTCGATGCACATCGCCGATCTCTCCAAGGGCATGCTCGGCGCCAACGCCATCGTCGGCGGCGCGCCGCCGATCGCCGTCGGCGCCGCGCTGACGCACAAATACAGGAAGAGCGGCCGCGTCGCGGTCGCCTTCACCGGCGACGGCGCGTCGAACCAGGGCACGGTGTTCGAGGCGCTCAACATGGCGGTCGTCCTCAAGGTGCCCTGCATCTTCGCCTTCGAGAACAATGGCTATGGCGAGCACACCGCCGTCTCCTATGCCTGCGGCGCGCCTTCGATGGCCGAGCGCGTGCGCGGCTTCGGCCTGCCCTGCGAGGTGGTGGACGGCATGGACTTCTTCGCCGTGCAGGCGGCGATGAAGCGGGCGCTCGACCATGCCCGGGCCGGCAACGGACCTTATGCGCTCGAGCTCCAGTGCAAGCGCTTTCTCGGCCACTTCATCGGCGACCCGCAGGCCTACCGCACGCCGGAGGAACTGGCCGAGGCGCGCAGCCACGACCCGATTCCGAAGTTCCGGCGGCGGGTGCTCGAGGCCGGGCTGCTCGACGAGGCCGATCTCGACGCGATCGACCGCGAGGTCGGGGACGAGGTCGAGTCGGCCGTCGCTTCCGGCATGGCCGCACCCTCGCCCGATCCGGCGAAGGACCTCACCCGCGACGTCTACGTCAAGTACGCCTGAAGGCAGAACCCATGTCCAAGAAGACCTACCTCCAGGCGATCAACGAAGCGATCAAGCAGGAGATGCGCCGCGACCCCAACATCATCGTCCTCGGCGAGGACGTGGCGGGCGGGCAGGGTGGCTCGGGCGAGGTCGGCGGCGTCGGCTCGGTGTTCGGCCAGATGCAGGGCGTCTACAAGGAGTTCGGTCCCGAGCGCGTGATCGACACGCCGATCAGCGAAAGCGCGATCGTCGGCGCGGCGGCCGGCGCGGCGCTGACCGGGCTGCGCCCCATCGCCGAGCTCATGTTCGTCGATTTCGTCGGCGTCTGCTTCGACCAGATCTACAACCAGATCGCCAAATTCCGCTACATGTTCGGCGGCAAGGCCAAGACGCCGATGGTGCTGCGCACCGCGGCGGGCGCCGGCTTCCGCGGCGCCGCCCAGCACAGCCAGACGCTGCACCCGCTCTTCACCATGGTGCCGGGCCTCAAGGTCGCGATGCCGTCCAACCCCTACGACGCCAAGGGCCTGCTCATCCAGGCGATCCGCGACGACGACCCCGTGATCTTCATCGAGTCGAAGTTCCTGTTCGGCATGGAGGGCGAGGTACCCGACGAGGCCTATCGCATTCCCTTCGGCGAGGCCCATATCGCGCGCGAGGGCACGGACCTGACCTTCGTCGCTTTCGGCGCGATGGTGCCGCGCGCCCTCGCGGTCGCCGCCGAACTGGCGAAGGAGAACGTCTCGGTCGAGGTTGTCGACCCGCGCACCACCTCGCCGCTGGACGAGGAGGCGATCCTGGACAGCGTCGGCAAGACCGGCCGGCTCGTCGTGATCGACGAAAGCCCGCCGCGCTGCTCGCTCGCCGCCGACATCGCCGGCCTCGTCGCCGACCGGGGCTTTCGTTCGCTCAGGGCCCCCGTCAAGCAGGTGACGTGCCCGCATACGCCGGTGCCCTTCGCTCCGGCCCTGGAGGACGAGTACATGCCCAACCCGCGCCGCATCATGGAGGCGGCCCGGGCGGTGCTCGCTGCCTGACCGCGCCAAGGAGGCCGAGATGACCGTCAGTTCCCAGTCGCAGAGGCAGACCCAGCTCGCCATCATGCGCCGCTTCGCCGCCTATATCCGCGACGGCGGCAGCGACCTGGCCGACGCGCCGATGGTGAACGACGTCTCGGTCTATACCGACCCCGCCCGCCACGCCGCCGAGCGGCAGAAGCTCTTCCGCGAGACCCCGCTCGTCGCCGCCCTCTCCAGCGAGATCGCCCCGGGCGCGTTCCGGACCTTCGATGCGACCGGTGTCCCCGTCGTCGTCGCCCGCGACGGCGGCGGCGCGATCCGCGCATTCCTCAACATCTGTCCGCATCGCGGCGCGCGCCTGGTGCGTCAGGAGGAAGGGCGCGCGAACCGCTTCACCTGCTGGTTCCACGGCTGGACCTACGGCGCCGACGGCCGCTTGATCGCCGCGCCGGAAGCGGATCGCTTCTGCGGCGGCATGGCGGGACGCGATCATCTCGTCGCGCTCCCCTGCGAGGAGCGCCACGGCCTCGTTTTCGTCATCGCGACGCCCGGCCTGGCGATGGACCTCGATGCCCATCTGGGCAGTTTCGCCGCGGTGCTCGGCGCCATGGGGCTGGACGGCGCCGAGCGCGTGAAGAGCGGCGAACTGCCGGTCGCCGCCAACTGGAAGTATGCGCTCGATACCTATGGCGAGGGCTATCACTTCGCCGCCCTGCACAAGCAGACGCTCGCGCCCTATTTCCGCAACGACATCACGATCTACGATCGCTTCGACCGCTGCCACCGCGTCTCCTGGGCACAGAAGGACTGGGACAGCTGGGCCTCGAAGCCCGAATGCGAGTGGCCGGTCCGCGCCGAGCCGGCGGGCGTCCACTATCTCTACCCCAACACGATCCTGTTCTGCGGCTCGGTCTCGCCGGGCAAGAGCTATCTCACCGTCTTCCGCCACTTTCCCGGCGAGGAGGTCGGCAGCACCGTCACCCACAAGGCGATCTATGCCTTCGGCGGCGTCAAGTCGCCCGAGCACCGCGCCGAGGTCGAGGCGGCGTTCGACGCGACCGCCCATGTCGTGATGAGCGAAGACTACGTGACCGCCGCCGAGGGCTGGAAGAATATGTGCGCGCTGCCGCCCGGCTCGACCGTCGTCTATGGCCGCCAGGAGATGGCGCTTCAGAACGTCCACCGGGCGCTTGCCGACGGCTGCGGCATGGCTCTGCCCGGGCCTGCCGGTGTGCGCGAGGCCGCCCGATGACCGCCGCGCTCGCCGCCATCGGCCCGATCATGCAGCTTGCCTTCGTGCCGGCCGACCCGGACGCCGCGCTCGCCCACTGGCTGAAGCTGGGCGCCGGTCCGTTCTTTGCGCTCGATCATGTCGGGCTCGAGGACGTGCGCTATCGCGGCGCTCCGGCCGACATCGATTTCTCCATGCTGCTCGGCTACTGGGGCGACCTGCAGATCGAGATCATCCGCCAGCACAACGCGGCGCCGTCGATCTACAAGGCCTGGCGCGACGAGGGCCGCGAGGGTCTGCACCATGTCTGCATCCTGACCGACGACATGGCGGCGGCGCGCGCCGCCTGCGCCGCGGCAGGCGCCGCGATCGTTCAGGAAGCCGGCGTCCCCGGCGGCGGCGCCGTCGTCTATGCCGATACCGGCGGCGGTCCGGGAACGATGGTGGAGATCCTGAAGCCTGCGCCGGGCGGCCGCGCGTTCTTTTCCTTCATGCGCGAGGCCCATCGCGGCTGGGACGGGACCAATCCGGTCAGGAGGCTGGGATGAGCGGACGTCTGGCGGGCAAGGTCGCCCTCGTCACCGGGGCCGCGTCCGGCATCGGCGCGGCCTGCGCCCGCCTCTTCGCCGCCGAGGGCGCGCGGGTCGTCGTCACCGACGTCCAGGACGAGAAGGGGCGCGCCGTCGCGGCGGCGATCGGCGGCCTCTACGTGACCCACGATGTCGCGCGCGAGGAGGCCTGGACGGCGGCGGTCGCCGCGGCGCTTGCCGCCTACGGACGGCTCGACGTCCTCGTCAACAATGCCGGGATCTTCATCCCCCAGACGATCGAGGACTGCGACCTCGCGGTCTGGAACAAGGTGCTGGGCGTCAACCTCACCGGCACGATGCTCGGCTGCAAGCACGCCGTCCGCGCGATGAAGGCCAATCCCGGGGGACCTGCGGGCTCGATCGTCAACGTCTCCTCGATCACCGGCTATATCGGCCTTGCCTCGGCCGCCGCCTATACCGCCTCGAAGGGCGGCGTGCGGCTGCTCACCAAGTCGGTCGCGGTTCATTGCGCGCGGGCTTACCGGACCATCCGCTGCAATTCGCTCCATCCCGGCACCATCGACACGCCGATGAACCAGGCGGCCTTCGACGCCAGCGGCGATCCTGAAGGCATGCGCGCCCTCTTCGACACGATGCAGCCGGTCGGACGCATGGCCAGCGCCGCCGAGATGGCGGCCTGCGCGCTCTTTCTCGCCTCCGACGAGTCCAGCTTCGTCACCGGCGCCGAACTTCTCGCCGATGGCGGCTGGCTCGCCGCTGGCGGCCCGCTCTGAGACAACGAAGGACGACATGACCCTGAACAACCGCCAATGGCTCATCAACGGCCGCCCCCTCGGGCGCGGCCTCGTCGACGACGATTTCAGGTTCGTGGAGTCGCCGGTGCGCCCGCCCGGCGAGGCCGAGGTGCTGGTCCGCGTCCTGACGCTGGGCTTCGATCCCGCCCAGAAGGGCTGGATGGAGAATATCGGCGGCTACGTGGCGCCCACCGAGATCGGCGAGGTGATGCGCGGCTCGGGGGTCGGCGAGGTGCTGGAATCGAACGATCCCGCCTTCAAGCCCGGCGACAAGGTCAGCGGCATGCTGCGCTGGCAGGACTATGCGACGCTGCCGGGCAAGGAGCTGCTCAAGCTCGCCGACGACGATCTCCTCACCGCCAATCTCGGCGCCCTCGGCACCACCGGCATGACCGCCTATTTCGGCCTCGCCAAGCACGGCCGGCCGTTCCCCGGCGACACGATGGTGGTGACCGGCGCGGCCGGCGCGACCGGCTCCGTGGTCGGCCAGATCGGGAAGATCGCCGGCTGCCGCGTCATCGGCATCGCCGGGGGGGCCGAGAAGTGCGCCTGGCTCAAGACGGTCTGCGGCTTCGACGAGGCGATCGACTACAAGGCGGAAAACGTGCGCGGCCGTATCCGCGAGCTCGCCCCCGGCGGCATCGACGTGCTGTGGGACAATGTCGGCGGCAAGCTGCTCAACGACCTGCTCGCCGAGATCGCCATGCATGCCCGCGTCGTCATCTGCGGCGGCATCAGCCGCTACGAGACCGGACAGCTTCCGGCCGGACCGGAGCACTATTTCAACCTGATCTTCAAGCGCGCCACGATGAGCGGCTTCATCGTGCTCGACTATATGAGCGAGTATCCGGTCGCCCGCCGGCGCATCGGCGCCTGGATCCGCTCCGGCCGGCTCAAATTCGCCGAGGATGTCCAGCACGGGCTGGAGAACGCGCCGCGCACCCTCATGCGCCTCTTCACCGGCGCCAATTTTGGCAAGCAATTGCTGAGGATCGCGTGATGGGCCCGCTCGCAGGAAAAGGCGCCGTCGTCCTCGGTGCGGCCGGGCGCGGCAATATGGGCCAGACCATCGCGGCGCGCCTCGCCGCGGAAGGCGCCCGCGTCGTCGTCGCGGGCCGCCGCATGGACGAACTCGGCCGCTTCGCCGGCGAGATCGGCGGCGTCGCGCTGCCCTGCGACATCACCAGCCGGGCCGAGGTCTTCGCCCTCGCCGCCGCGGCGCACGAGGCGCTCGGCCATATCGACATCGGCGTCAACGCCACCGGCTGGGGTCTGCTCAAGCCGTTCCTTGAGACCACCGAGGAAGAGCTGCGCGCCATGTGCGAGCTGCAGTTCATCGGTCCCTTCCACTTCCTCCAGGCGATGATCGGCGCGATGGATCGTGGCGGCTCGCTGATCCAGATCAGCTCGGCGACCGCCACCATCATGCTGAACGATCATGCCGCCTATATGGGGACCAAGGCGGGCATCGATCATGTCGCGCGCTGCGCCGCCAACGAGTTCGGCGGGCGCGGCATCCGCGTCAACTCCGTCTCGCCCGGCCTCACCGACACGCCGATGACCGCCGCCGCCAAGGCGACTCCGGGCCTCTTCGACGCCTTCGCGAAATCCTATCCGCTCGGCCGCATCGGCACGGCCGACGACATCGCCGCCGCGGTCGCCTGGCTGGCGCGCGACGAGTGCTTCATGACCGGCCAGAACCTCCAGGTGAACGGCGGGCTGACGCTGCGGCGCAATCCCGACCGCGACGAGATCGGCGCCGCCGTGATGGCCGCCATGGCGAAAGGCTGAGGAAGCGATGACGCACGACGCCGCCGATCGCGAGGCGATCCGAACCCTGCTCGAGGCCTATGCCGACGCCGTCTTCCGTCGCGACGCCGACGCCTGGAGCGCGACCTGGGCCGAGGATGCGGTCTGGACGCTGATGGGCACGCCCATCTCCGGACGGGCCGCCATCGCCGCAGCCTGGGTCCAGGCGATGGCCGGTTTTCCCTTCGCCGGCTTCTTCTGCCAGCTCGGCGCGCTGAGGATCGACGGCGACCGGGCGACCGGGCGCTCCTACACCAACGAGATTCTCCGCACCGCCGACGGCGCCGTGCGCCGTCTCGTCGGCGGCTACGAGGATCGCTATGTCAGGCAGGACGGCCGCTGGCTCTTCGCCGCCCGCTCATTCACCCCGCTGATGGAGCACTAGGCCATGCGCATCGTCATTTCCGGCGAAGTCGATTTCGATCCCGCTAGCCGCGCCGCGGCGCTCGCGGGCGCCAGGGCGCTTATCGACCAGGCGCTCGCCCAGAAGGGCTGCCGCCACTACGCCTGGACGCCCGATCCGTTCGACGCGGGCCGCATCCACGTCTTCGAGGAATGGGACAGCGCCGACGAACTCGCCGCCCATCTCGCCGGCCCCGCCTATGCCGGCATGATCGCCCATCTTTCGGGCTTCGGCATTCGCGGCGCCGTCACGCGCAAGTATCGCGTCGATCTCGTCGAGCCCGTCTACGGCCCCGACGGCAAGCCGACCGCGACCTTCCTCACCGCGCCGCGCGACTGAGGCTCGCCATGCCGGTCATACGCTACGGCGAGAAGCTCAACGTCCTCGTCGCCGCGAAGGGCCACCCCTATCTGCGCGATCCCTTCATGGCGATGTTCGACACGCTGCCCGGCATGGCCTGCACGCTGGTCGAACAGCCCGCCGCCGCGCAGCTGATGAATCCGGACGGCATGGCGCCCTATGACGCCCTCGTCCTCTACGACATGCCGGGCCTCGACTTCGCGGCCCCGGAACGCCCCGGTTACGTCGCGCCCGACGCCCGCTTCACGGCGGGCTTGCTCGCGCTGCTCGACCAGGGCAAGGGCATCGTCGCGCTGCACCATGCGATCGCCGGCTGGCCTGCATGGCCGCTCTATGCCGAACTTCTGGGCGGGGCGTTTCTCTATCGCCCCGGCATGCTGAAGGGCGTCCCGCGGCGCGACGGCGGCTATCGCCACGACGTCGCCTACGAGGCGGTCGCCGCCGCGCCCGGCCATCCGGTCCTCGCCGGCGTGCCGAAGCGTTTTGCTCTGACCGACGAACTCTATCTCTACGACGTCTTCGAGGACGAGGTGACGCCGCTCCTGCGCGCCGACTATTCCTTTGCGTGCGGGAATTTCTATTCCGCCGCCGCCGCCGTCGCCGGGCGGATGAACGACAATGCCGGCTGGACCCGACCGCCCGGCTCCGATCTCATCGGCTGGACCAGGCGCGCCGGCAACAGCAAGCTGGTCTATCTCCAGCCGGGCGACGGCCCCGCCGCCTATGCGAACCCGCATCTGCGCCGCCTTGTCGAAAATGCGATCCGCTTCGTCACGGCCGGAGGCCACGCCCCATGAGCGAACCCGAACGCCGCACCACGATCTGCCGCGCCTGCCACGCCCAGTGTTCGTTGGTCGTCGAGATGGCGGAGGGCCGTCCGGTCAAGCTCTACGGCGACAAGGACAATCCCGTTTACGCCGGCTTCTCCTGCATCAAGGGGCGCGAGCTGGCCGCCTATCATGCCAGCCCCTCGCGCCTGCTGGCGTCGCGCCGCCGCCGCGCCGATGGCGGTTTCGACGACATCTCCTCGGCCGCCATGATGGACGCCATCGCCGAAAAGGTCCGCCGCCTCGTCGCCGAGTACGGGCCGCGTTCGGTCGCGCTCTATATCGGCACGCATGGCTACAACAACTTTGCCAGCTCCGCCTTCGCCAACGCCTTCCTGACGGCGCTGGGCTCGCCGATGAAGTTCACGTCGGTCACCATCGACCAGCCGGGCAAGGCGATATCCTTGATGCTGCACGGCCCGTGGCTGGCCGGCGTGCCGGCGATGGAGCACTGGGACGTCCTCGCGCTCGTCGGCACCAATCCGATCGTCTCGATGAACGGCGGCCTCGGCATGAACCCGGCGCGGCGGCTGCACCAGGCGCGCCAGCGCGGCATGAAGCTTGTCGTCATCGACCCGCGCCGCACCGACTGCGCCGAGCTGGCCGACATCCACCTCGCCGTGAAGCCGGGCGAGGACGTGCCCGTGCTCGCCGCCATCGCCCGCGAGATCGTCCGCTCCGATCGCTGCGACCGGCTGTTCGTCGAGGCCGAGGCGGACGGTTTCGAGGCGCTGCGCGCCGCGGTCGAACCCTTCACGCCCGACATCGCCGCCGCCCGCGCCGGCGTCGACGCCGACGACATCCGCGCCGCCGCCCGCCTCATCGGCGAGGCGAAGCGCGGCGCCTTCTCGGCCGGCACCGGCGTCAACATGTCGGGCCGCGGCAATCTGGTGGAGTATCTTCTCAAGACGCTGACCACCCTGAAGGGCTTCTGGCGGCGGGCGGGCGAGGAGATCGCCAATCCCGGCGTGCTCATCAATCCGTTCCCGGCGCTCGCCGCCTCGCCCGGCCCGTCGAAGGCCTGGGACCTCGGCGAGCGGCTGCGCGTGCGCGGTCTTGCGCAATGCGCCGCCGGATTGCCGACGGCCGGGCTGGCGGAGGAGATCCTTCTCCCGGGCGAGGGCCAGGTGAAGGCGCTCTTCGTGCTCGGCGGCAACCCGGTGCTCGCCTGGCCCGACCAGATCAGGACGGTCGAGGCGATGAAGGCGCTCGATCTGCTCGTCACCTTCGACCCCCACATGTCGGCGACGGCGAAGCTGGCGCACTTCGTCGTCGCGCCGAAGATGCCGCTCGAGGTCTGCTCGCCCACCGCGCTCAACGAGATGATCGGCAATTTCGGCCCCGGCTGGGGCTACGAGCAGCCTTACGCGCAATGGTCCGAACCGCTTATCGCGCCGCCGCCGGGCTCCGACATGCTGGAGGAGTGGCAGGTCTTCCACGGTCTCGCCGAACGCCTCGGCCTGACGCTCGCCATTCCCTCCAGCGCCATCCTCGATCCGAAGGCCGCCGCCGCCGCCGCCAGCGATGTTGCGCCCGGCGCGCCGCTCTCCCCGCACGACGTCTGGCGGATGCTGCTCAAGGGCTCGCCCGTGCCCTTCGACGAAGTCGTCACGGCCGAGGACGGCAGGATCTTCGACCGCCCCAAAGTGGTGGTCCAGCCGAGGCCGCCCGGCTGGGCCGGCCGCCTCGACATCGGCGCACCGGAGATGATCGACGAACTCGCGTCCATCGCCGCTGGCGGTGACGGCGCGGCGGACGGCTATCCCTACCGCGTCATCTCGCGGCGGATGCGCGACGTCCTCAATTCCTGCTGGCACGAGAACGACAAGCTCAAGCGCCAGTTCGCCACCAACCCCGCCTTCATGAACCCGGCCGACATGGCGGCGCTGGGACTCGGGGCGGGCGACATCGTCGAGATCGAAAGCGTGCGCGCCGCCATACGCGGCGTCGTCGAGCCGGCCCCCGACGTCCGGCCGGGCTGCGTGGCGATGACCCATGCCTGGGGCGCCGCCCCCGGCGAGGACGACGACCCGCGCATAGCCGGCGCCAATACCGGCCGACTGACTGCGGTGGACCGCGACTTCGATCGATGGTCCGGCATCCCGCGTATGAGCGCCATTCCGGTCCGCCTGCGGCGGATCGGGAGCGTCTGACCCTCGGCGGACGCCTGCGGGCGTCTCAGTTCACCCGGCGGTCGATCCCCTGCCAGTACGGTTCGCGCAGCTCGCGGCGCAGGATCTTGCCCGACGGATTGCGCGGCAGCGCCTCGATGAAGTCGATGCTCTTGGGCGCCTTGTAGGCGGCGATGCGTTCGCGGGCATAGGCGATGATCTCGGCGGGCGAGGGCGAGCGGCCCTTTTTGGGCGCGACCACGGCCTTCACCGCCTCGCCCCATTTCTCGTCGGGCACGCCGATCACCGCCACCTCCTCGACGTCCGGGTGGCCGAAGATCGCGTTCTCGACTTCCGCCGGATAGACGTTCTCGCCGCCGGTGATGATCATGTCCTTCACCCGGTCGTGGATGTAGACATAGCCGTCCTCGTCCAGATAGCCGGCGTCGCCCGTCCGCAGCCAGCCCTCCGTGTCGATCGTCTTGGCGGTCGCCTCGGCGAGGTTCCAGTAGCCCTTCATGTTGGCGAGCGAGCGCGTCGCGATCTCGCCCACCTCGTGCGGCTTCAACCGGTTGCCGGCCTCGTCCAGGATTGCGATCTCGACGCCGGGCAGCGGCTTGCCGGCCGAACGCATGCGCGGCGAACCTTCCGGCACATGGTCTTCGGGCGGCAGGGCGACGATCGTGCCGGTCGTCTCGGTCATGCCGTACATCTGCACGAAGCCGCAGCCGAACACCTCCATGCACTCCTTCAGCAGCTCCAGCGGAATGGGCGAGGCGCCGTAGAGCAGGTATTTCATGCACGACCAGTCGATCTCGCGCGCGCGCGGATGGCGAACCACGATCTGCATCGCCGCCGGCACCATGAAGATCTTCGAGATGCGCTCCTGCTCGATGAAGTCGAGCACCGCGAGGGGCGAGAACTCGCGCGCCACCACGCCCTTGGCGCCGTTGTAGAGGCCCATGATGCCCCAGCCGGCGCCGCCGATGTGGAAATTCGGCATCGCGACCAGGCTGACGTCGTCGCTCGTCCAGCTGTTCCAGGCGGCGGGCGGGCCGAACTGGCCGCCGCGCATGCCCAGAAGATTGGCGTTGGTCAGCATCGCGCCCTTGGGCCGCCCGGTCGTGCCCGAGGTGTAGAGCTGCAGCGCCACGTCGTCCCAGCCGATGGGAAGATGGGGGTCGGCGTCGCCGGACGCGTCGCGCCAGGCCTCGAAGCCCGGCCAGCCGTTCCAGGGCCCTTCCATCGCGACGAAGCGCGTGCCGGGCGCCAGCTCGCCGGCGAGGCCGGCGACCTGCTCCAGGAACTCGACGCCGACGAAGACGATCTTCGCCGCCGCGTCGCGCAGGATGTAGACGATCTCCGGACCGGCCAGCCGCCAGTTCACCGGCGTCATCACGACGCCCGCCTTGTTCGCGCCGAAGATCAGCTCGAAGAACCAGTCGCTGTTCTTGCCGACATAGGCGATGCGGTCGCCGGGCTTCAGGCCCTCGGCGATCATCGCGTTGGCGATCCGGTTCGCGTGCCGGTCGAACGCGGCGTAGCTCGTGATGCGGCCCTCGAAGACGAAGGCCGGCGCCGCGCCGCGCGCCGCCGCCTGCTGCCGGGCGACGTCGCCCAGCGTCCTCACCGTATCGGGATCGACCAACTCAACCTCCCTGTCGCCCGTCTGTTGCGGGCTCAAAAAACAATCGTGTCTGACGGTATTTCCATAGCCGAGCCGGCTCGCCCTGTCATCGCGGGATTGGCCGCGCGGCAGATCTTGATGAACCTGAAAAAAGTCCTATCTCGGGCGGGCGGCTGCAAGGGCAGGGGAGGTGTCTCGGCGCGACGTTCGAATGGAGGCCGGCAAAGAGGCCCCCGCATGTCCGACGTTCGAATACCGCCCGGAGCGGCGCAAATCCGCCCATCGACGTTCGAATGCGCCGAAAAGTCGGCAAAAAAGTCAGGCGTGACTTTTTCTTGGGCTCCGCTATCGTCGGCGCCAGAAGCGCCCCGAGGCGCCGGTGGAAGGGAGTGGCGTGCATGAAGCCGATCGCCGAAGGCCTGTTCCGGATGACTGAGGCGGGCCCCCGCCTCATCGGCGGCCGCCGCAAGCGCGACGGAAAGATCGTTTTCCCGTTGCCCGCCGGTGCCGAGGCTGCCCAGTTCGATCCCGTCGAGCTGAAGGATCGCGGCACGTTGTGGTCCTTCACCGTCCAGCGCTTCCGCCCCAAATCCCCGCCTTACGCCGGCGACGACGACGAGCGCAGCTTCAGGCCCTTTGCGCTCGGCTATGTCGAGCTGCCCGGCGAGGTCATCGTCGAGACCCGCATCGAGACCGACGATTTCGCGGCCCTCAGGATCGGCCAGCCCATGGCCTTGACCCTGCAGCCCTTCGGCAAGGGCGGCGACACCGTCACCTATGCTTTCAAACCCGCCTGAGGTTCCCATGACAGATGTCCACATCGTCGGCGCCGGCATCCATCCCTTCGGCCGTCATGACGACCTGACCGGGCTCGACCAGGGCGTCTTCGCGCTGCGCGAGGCGCTGGCCGATGCCGCCATCGGCTGGGAAGACGTCCAGTTCGCGTTCGGCGGCTCTTCGGCCGCCGGCAATGCCGATGCGCTGCTGCCCCGCCTCGGGCTCACCGGCGTGCAGTTCATCAACGTCGCCAACGGTTGCGCCACCGGCGGCTCGGCCCTGCTGGCGGGCTACTGGGCGATCAAGTCGGGCGAGTTCGACCTCGGGATCGTCGTCGGCTTCGACAAGCATCCGCGCGGCGCCTTCAATCCCGAGCCCGCCGCCTGGGGCCTGCCCGAGTGGTACGGCGAGACTGGCCTGATGCTCACCACGCAGTTCTTCGGCAACAAGATCGCGCGCTACATGGGGCTCCACGGCATTACCCCGATGACGCTCGCCCGCGTCGCCGAGAAGGCCTTCGAGAACGGCGCGCGCACGCCCCACTCCTGGCGCAAGCAGCCGGTCGACGCCGCCACCATCCTCAGTGCCCAGATGGTCTCCGATCCGCTGACCAAGTTCATGTTCTGCTCGCCCGCCGAAGGCGGCGCGGCGCTGATCCTCGCCTCCGAACGGAAGATGCGCGCCCTCGGGCTTGCCGGTCCCAGGATCCGGGGCGCTGCGGTCCGCACCCGCATGGAAGGCTCTTTCGAGGTCTTCGCCCCCTCGCTCGACATCGTGCGTGGTCCCTCGCCGACCCAGATCGCCTCGAAGGCGGCCTACGAGATGGCCGGCGTCGCGCCGGACGACATCGACGTCGCCCAGATCCAGGACACCGAGAGCGGCGCCGAGATCATGCACATGGCCGAGAACGGACTCTGCGCCGACGGCGCGCAGGAAGCGATGCTACGCGACGGCGAGACGCGGCTGGGCGGGCGGCTGCCCATCAACACAGATGGCGGCTGCCTCGCCTGTGGCGAGCCGATAGGCGCATCCGGCCTGCGCCAGGTCTACGAGAACGTCCAGCAGCTGCGCGGCCGCGCCGCCGGCCGTCAGGTCGAGACGGCGCGGATCGGCTATACTCAGGTCTATGGTGCGCCGGGCCTCTCGGCCGTCACCATCCTGGAGGCCTGACGCGTGACGGACGACATTTTGCTGATCGACGATCCGGCGCCCCATGTCCGCCGCCTCACGCTGAACCGCCCCGAAAAGCGCAACGCGCTGTCGAACGCTCTGCGCGCCCGCCTCTTCGAGGCGCTCGAGGCCGCCGACCGCGACCCCGAGGTGCGCGTCGTCATCCTGCGCGGCGCGGGTGCCTGCTTCTCGTCGGGCTACGATCTGTCGCGCGATGCGCCGCGCGAACTGCCCTTCCACACGGCCGCGGGCGCCGGCCAGTGGGCCCGCCATGTCGTCGAGGGCGCCTTCCGTATCTGGGATCTGGCGACGCCGGTGATCGCCGAGGTCCATGGCTGGTGTCTGGCGGGGGGCTCTGAACTCGCCACCGCCTGCGATCTTGTCTATGTCGCCGAGGACGCGCAGATCGGCTACCCGCCGGTGCGCATGATGAGCCCGCCCGACAACCAGTTCCATGCTTGGCTCTGCGGCCTGCGTCCGGCGATGGAGATGATGCTGACCGGCGACGCCATCGACGGCATCGAGGCGGTACGGGTCGGCTTCGCCAATCGCGCCTTCCCGGCTGCCGCGCTGGAGGCCGAGGTCCTCAGGATTGCCGGCCGCATCGCCCGCATCGCGCCGGACGTGCAGCAGATGAACAAGCGCTCGGTCCATCGCGCGATGGAGATCATGGGCCTGCGCGCAGCGATCCGCGCGGGCACGGAAATCCAAGCCCTAGCGCTGACCACCGAAAGCTCGCGGGCGACCTTTGCGAAGGTGCGCGAGAATGTCGCCGAGGGCCTCAGCGCCCGCGACAAGGCGTTCGGCGACTACCGCACCAAAGGGCAGGATTGAGAGCCCCAGCGTCAGCCGCCGTAGACCGCCTCGACCGGGCGGCGCAACGAATAGGGCAGGGCCGCGCCTCGGCCGATCCGCAGCACGAGATCGGGCCGCCGCGCGCCGAGCCCGGCCCACGCGGCGAACTGGCCGCGCAGCGCCGCCACCTCGACCGGCTGGTTGATATAGGACGTCTTCAGGCCCATCGCCGTCGCTGCGAGCTGCAGGCGCTGCACGGCGCGCCCGGCCTGCACCCAGCCGGCCGGGTCGTCGGTTGCCGCCGAGAGGACCGCGATGGCCGCCGAGCCGTCGATCTGCGTGCGGTACTTCTCGGTTTCGCCGTCCAACGTGAAGACCGACGAGAAGATGAGGCTGCCCAGCGCCTCGGGCAGAGCGGGATTGCCGGAGGCGACGCCGAACAGGCCGTCGCCGGTACGCAGCGCCTCGCCGTAGCCGAAGCGGATCCACTGCCTGAGCTCGGCGACGAACGCCGCATCGGCCATCTGCCGCGTATTGCCCTCGATGACGTATTCGCGCACCGCCGCGATCGCAGGGCGGTCGGTGAACAGCCTCACGACGACGCCCTCGACGCCGCCGCCCAGCGGCGTCTCCTCCAGCAGCCGCTGCTCCTCGGCGCTCAGCGTACTGCCGTCGAACGGCCCGCGCGTCGACTGGCGATGCGGGATGGCGTCGAACAGCCAGTCGGTGGCGGGTTTCGCCGGCTCCAGCGCGACGCGGATGGCGCCGTCCGCGAAGCGCGGCACCAGCCGCAGTCCGGCCGCCTGTCCGGCCAGCAGCATATTCTCCAACGCGCAGCCGAGACTGGCGTAGAGGTGATGATCATCCGGATCGACCGCCGGCGTCCGCCGCGCGCCATCGGGCGTGATCGCCAGGTCGCCGTTGTCCCAGCCGAAGCGCCAGGCTTGCGTGTTGTGGCTGTTCGCCGCGAGCGTCGCATAGCGGACGATCTCCGCCCACAGCCTGTCGCCGGCGTTCTCGGGATCGAAGACCGTCCTCAGCGAGCGTGCCCGCGCTTCGTAGTCGCCGGCGCTGCCGCGGGCGACATGGAACCACAGCCCGCCGCCGCCCGCTGCAAGGGCGCTGGCGCCGAGCGCGCCGATCAGAACGCTTCGTCTTGTCGCCATCGCGCTCTCCGCACGGCGGCACCGGGGCCTTGGGCAGCATGCGCCACGGTCTCCGGATCGCCGCCGCCGGTCAGGCGGGGCTGCACCGCCACCCGATCCTCGTCTGCGAGGGAAGCGAATTCAAGGCCCGAGCTTGGCCTCGATTGCGCGCACGATCCTCATGAACTCCTTCGCGGCGGGCGAGAGCGCACGGCCCTTGCGCCAGAGGAAGCCGAGCCGATCGTGAAGCTCGGCATCGACGGGCGTCAGAATGCGCAGCCGTCCGGCCGCAACATCATCCTTGATGAGAACGAGAGGTGCTGCCGAAATGGCATCGCTGCGCCCGACGATTTGCTTGATGGTTTCGAGTGTCGAGGCCTGCAACCGCGGCTTCACCTGGCCCTTGGCGCCGGCCACCTTGCCGAACGCACCCTCGGCACCGTCGCGGAAGGGAAGGTCCTCCACGACTGTGCCGGGCGCGACCCAGGGGTAGCTGGTCAGTTCCTCGAACGTGACCGTCTCGCGGCCGGCCATAGGATGGCCTGGCCGGCAGAAGACCTCCTTGCGGCTTCTCCGGACCTCCTCGGTCTCCAGATTCGGGCTTTCGCACGCCGACTTGATCGAGGCGAAACCCAGGTCGCAGCGTTGCGCCAGAACATCCGCCTCGACCTCCTCCCAGGACTTGACGCTGATCGAACACCGGATCGCCGGAAAGGCCGCCGAGAACTCGGCCATCGCCTCAAGGCCCGAAGTCTCTGCGGCGTGGACGCCGGTGCTGACGACCAGTTCGGGCGTCGTCTCGCGTTTGGCCTGGTCGATTTCGCGCCTGATTTCGGCGAACCCCGTGATGATCTCCTCGCTGCGCGCCAATACGATCTCGCCGAACGCCGTCGGCCGGATGGGCGAGGCGCGGTCGAACAGCTTCACACCCAGCTCCCGCTCCACGTACAGCAGGCCCTTGGTGAGACCCGGCTGCGAAATCCCGAGCGATTCTGCGGCACGGCCGAAATGGCGATGCTTGGCCAGTGCTGCGATCATTTCGAGGTGGTGGACTGAATGCACGATGGACCTCACCTGGACTGGCGTTCCAGCTGGCAGGACGATGGATACTCTACTGGCTCCCGAGCCGAAAGCGGGTAGGCATACTCTGCTCTGGATGCGATGCCAGTCACCGGCAGGCTCCCTAGATGGCGGGGGCGTCCGGCGTCTGCGCCGCCGCAACGTTGCGCTCCCCGCGCAGCGCCACGTAGATGGCCGGAATGACCAGCACGGTCAGCAGGGTCGACGACGCCAGGCCGAAGAGCAGCGAAATCGCAAGACCCTGGAAGATCGGGTCGAGCAGGATCGTCGCCGCCCCGATCATTGCCGCGATGGCGGTGAGCAGGATCGGCTTGAACCGCACCGCACCGGCCTCCAGCAGGATGTCGCGCAGCGACGCCCCCTCGTGCCCGCTATGCCGGATGAAGTCGACCAGCAGGATCGAGTTGCGCACGATGATGCCGGCGAGCGCGATGAAGCCGATCATCGATGTCGCGGTGAAGGCGGCGCCCAGCAGCCAGTGCCCGATCATGATTCCGATCAACGTCAGCGGAATCGGCGTCAGGATGACCAGCGGCAGGCGGAACGAGCCGAACTGCGCCACGACGAGCACATAGATCCCGAGGATCGCCACCATGAACGCCGCGCCCATGTCGCGGAAGGTCACATAGGTGATCTCCCACTCGCCGTCCCACAGGAGGCTTGCCTTCGTTTCGTCGTCCGGCTGGCCGTAGATGAGGATCTCCGGCTTGGGCAGACTGCCCCAGTCGTGAGCATGCACCGCGTCGGCAACATCCATCATGCCGTAGATCGGCGCCTCGAACGCGCCGGCGAGCTCTGCCGTCACCATCTCGGCGAAGCGTCCGTCGCGCCGGAAGATGGGGTAGGAGCCGTCCTCCACGCTCACCGTCACGACGTCGCCCAGCTCGACCACGCCGCGCGTCCCCGGAATCGTGTCGGCCGGCACCGGCGTCGCCGCCATGGCCTCGTTCCAGCTGAGCCCCGAGCGCGGCAGGCGGATGGCGATCTCGATCGGATCGCGCCCCTCGCCGCGATGCGAGTAGCCGACCGGCACGCCGTCCAGAAGCGCGCGCACCGTGCTGTAGACGTCGCTCTGCCGCACGCCGAGAAATTCGATCTGGTCCTGGTCGATGGCGATCCTCAGGCGCGGGCGGGGGGTGCCGAAGGAGTCGTCGATGTCCACCACATAGGGAACGCTTTCAAAGAGTTGGCGCGTTTCGGCAGCGACGGCACGGCGGGTTTCAGCGTCGGGTCCATAGATTTCCGCCAGCAGCGTCGCGAGAACCGGCGGCCCCGGCGGCACCTCCACGACCTTGATTGCCGTTCCCTCGGGCGCCGGGAGGCCTTTCAGCCGCTCGCGCAGGTCGAGCGCCACGGCGTGGCTCTCGCGGTCGCGGTCGGATTTCGGCAGCAGATTGACCTGGAGATCGCCCTGCTCGGGACGCGAGCGCAGATAGGAATGGCGCACGAGGCCGTTGAAATTGAACGGCGAGGCGGTGCCGGCATAGGCCTGGATCGAGACGATCTCGGGCAGGGACTGCGTCCGCTCCGCCGCCGCGAACAGCACCCGCTCGGTGTCCTCAAGGCTCGCCCCCTCGGGCAGATCGACGACGACCTGAAGCTCGGACTTGTTGTCGAAGGGCAGCAGCTTGACCGTCACCGAGGCCGTCGCGAAGAGCCCGAGCGAGAGGATGGTCGCCGCACCCACGGCCAGGAGGAAAATCCAGGCGCTGCGCCGCGACGCCAGAACCGGCGAGGCGACCCGCCGGTAGAGCCGGCCGAGCGCGCCGCCATCGTGGTGGCTCGCGTGTCCAGTCCCCGCGCTCTCGCGCGGCGCAAGCTTCAGCATCAGCCAGGGCGCGATCGCCATCGCGACGAAGAACGAGAAGATCATCGCCGCCGAGGCGTTGGCCGGAATGGGCGCCATGTAGGGGCCCATCAGCCCCGACACGAAGAGCATCGGCAGCAGCGCCGCGATCACCGTCAGCGTCGCGACGATGGTGGGATTGCCGACCTCGGCGACCGCCTCGATCGCCGCCTGCGTGCGCGTGCGGCCGTCGCGCATCGCCCAGTGCCGGGCGATGTTTTCGATCACCACGATGGCGTCGTCGACCAGGATGCCGATCGAGAAGATGAGGGCGAACAGGCTGACGCGATTGATCGTGTAGCCCATCAGATTGGCGGCGAAGAGCGTCAGCAGGATGGTCGTGGGGATCACCACGAAGGTGACGACCGCCTCGCGAAAGCCGATCGCGAAGGCGATCAGCAGCACGATCGAGATCGTCGCAAGACCGAGATGGAAGAGGAGCTCGTCCGCTTTCTCGTTCGCGGTCTCGCCGTAGTTGCGCGTGATCTCGACCGCCACGTCGCCGGGTATGAGCGTACCTTCAAGGGTGCCCAGCCGCGCTTCCAGCGCGTGCGCGATGTTGACCGCGTTCGCTCCCGCACGCTTGGCGATGGCGAGGCTGACACCCGGCGCCCGCGACCAGGCGCCCGCCTCGTCCTTGGTGTAAGCCCAGACTCGCTGGTCCACCGGCTTGCGTCCGAGGATGATCGTGGCGACGTCCTGCACATAGACCGGACGCCCGTCGCGTGTCGTCAGCACCAGAAGGCCGATGTCGGGGATGCCGTTCAGGGTCTGGCCGACGGCGGCCGTCATGGCGACGCCGCCCTGGCGCAGCCGCCCGGCGGCGAAGGCGGTGTTGGCCTCCGAGACCTTGGCGACCAGCTGTTGCAGCGTGACGCCGTAGAGCGACAGCTTGGCGGGATCGGGTTGCACCTGAATCTGGTCTGGCTCGCCGCCGGCGATGAACGACAGGCCGGTGTCCGGCACCTTGGCGAGTTCGGCGCGCAACTCGTCGGCGATCCGGTAGAGGTCGCTGTCCTGCCAGCGCCCGGCGGCTTCAGGCTTGGGCGACAGCGTGACGACGAAGATCGGCACGTCGTTGATGCCGCGTCCGACGATCAGCGGCTCGGGAACGCCGATGGGCATCCGGTCGTAGTTGGCGCGCACCTTCTCGTGTACGCGCACGATGGCGTCGTCGGGGTCGGTGCCCACCTCGAAGCGGGCCGTGACGATGACCCCGTCGTCCTCGCTCTGGCTATAGACGTGCTCGACGCCGTCGATGCCCTTGACGATGGTTTCCAGCGGCTTGGTGATCAGTTCGACCGCATCCTGCGCTTTCAGCCCATCGGCACGCACATGGATGTCGACCATCGGCACGCTGATCTGCGGCTCTTCCTCGCGCGGAATGGCCATGAGGGCGAGCAGCCCGACGCCGAGCGCGGCCAGCAGGAAGAGCGGGGTCAGCGGCGAGCGGATCGTCGCTCGCGTCAGCCCGCCGGAGAGGCCGAGCTTCACGGCTGCACCAGCACGTCGCCGGCCGCGAGGCCGGAGAGAATCTCGATGCCCGGCGTGCCGTCCGGCAGCGTCATCGGCTGGCCGGGCTGCACCGGCGCCTCCGCCGCGCGGCCATCCGCCGTCCTCAGGGTCACATAGTCGGCGCCGAAATGCGTGTGGACCAGCGCCGCCGGCACGACCAGCGCCGGGCGCGCTTCGGACGACACAAGAATGCGCACCCGCTCGCCCACGAAGTAGCTGCCGAGCCCGTCGAACGCCGCATCGGCGACGACGCGGCCATCGACGATCTGCGGATAGACAAGCGTGACGGTACCGCGTTCCGCCAACGCGCCGGTATCGGAGGGCAGCACCACCTCGTCGCCGGCCTTCAGATGGCGCGCGTGGCGCTCGGGCAGGCGCAGGCGCAGTACGTAGGTTTCATCGGCGATCCGCGCGATTTCCTCGCCCGGCATCACGACAGCGCCCGAGGTCACAGGCACGGCGAGGACCCGTCCGGCCCGCGGCGACAGGACATCGCCTTCCGCCATCAGCTGCCGTTGCGCGTTGAGGCGGCTGCGCGCCGCCGACGCCGCCGCTTCCGCGGCGTCGAGTTGTGCTTTGGGAATGACGCCGCGTGCAGCCAGGTCGCGGGCCCGTACCAGGTCGGCTTCCGCCTTGTCGGCTTCGGCCTTGAGGGCGGCTATCTGGCTCGCCAGCTTGTCGTCGCCCACCGAGGCGATCACCTGGCCGGCCGTCACGGTGTCGCCCTCGACGACGACGAGATCGGCGACCGTGCCGCCGATGCGCGCGCGGGCCGACACGACATTGCGGCTTTCCACGGTCGCGAAGACCGGCTTGGGGTCGCGCACCTGCGTGATGGCGACCGTGAAGTCGGCGGCCGCAACGCCTTGCGACAGCAGGGCCAGCGAGGCCGCTACGAGAATGCTCCTGGTCATAGCGTTTCCCTTATCCCCGTTCGACCGGAAGGCCGGCCTTGTGCCAGGCGGCCAGGCCGCCGGTGAGGTTGGTGGCTGGCAGTCCGCTCTGCGCGCACGCCGTCGCCGCCCGCAGCGAGCGCCCGCCCGCCGCGCAGGCGATCACCAGAACCTTGCCGGGCTCTGAGGGCAGATTGCGCGGATCGAACGCCGACAGCGGATGGAGCTGCGCGCCCGGAATCCGGGCCGAACGGTGCTCGTCCGGCTCGCGCACATCGACGAGGACGCAGCGCCCTTCCTTCAGGGCCGCCGCCAGTTCGTGGGGCGCGATATGGCTGACCTTGCTCATGTCCTGGCTCCTGACGGTTTGCAGGCGCGGCCGCGCCCCTTGGCGGGCCCGCAGAATGAGGCGTAGGCCGCCTCCATGATGCCCCGCGCCGGCTCGCTGGCCAGGCGGTAGTAGATGGTCTGGGCGTCCCGGCGGGTGGCGACGACCCCCTGGTTTCGCAGCATGGCGAGATGCTGCGAGACGCCGGACTGGGTGCCGCCCGCAAAGGCGGCCAGTTCGCCGACGCTCGCCTCGCCGTCGACCAGACGGCAGAGGATCATCAGCCGCTTGGGGTTCGACAAGACCGCGAACAGGCCGCTGGCGTCGGCGGCCGCGCGCTTCATCCGCTTCGGGTCGATTTCCATATTTCAGTATCTCCTAATATGCGTATATATTGAGACTTGCGGGCGAGGCAAGAGTGCGGTTTGAATGCGCCGCGGCGATTGCTGGATATCAATGACCGCGGCCTGGCTGCGGGGGACAAGACACAAAAGCGGCGCGGCAGGCTCCGCAAATGGAGGTCAGGATGGCGCATATCGTGGTGTTGGGCGCGGGTCTCGGCGGCGTGATCATGGCCTACGAGATGAAGGCCAAGATGGGCAAGGACGACCGCCTGACGGTCATCTCGGATTCCGAATCCTACTCGTTCGTGCCGTCGAACCCCTGGGTTGCGGTGCAGTGGCGCAAGCCCTCGGACATCACGGTCGAGCTGCGGCCGATCTTCGAGCGGCGCAAGATCGCCTTCATCTCATGCGGCGCCAAGCGCGTCGCGCCCGAACGCAACGAGGTCGAGCTGAACGACGGCAATACCGTCCCTTACGACTATCTCATCATTTCCACCGGCCCCGACCTCGCCTTCGACGAAATCGAAGGCCTCGGCCCCGAGGGCCACACGGCGTCGGTCTGCACGATCGGCCATGCGAGCAGGGCGGCGGACAAGTGGAGCGACTTCGTTGCCAATCCCGGGCCAATCGTCGTCGGCGCGGTGCAGGGCGCGTCCTGCTACGGGCCCGCCTACGAATTCGCCTTCATCATGGAAACGGACCTGCGCCGTCGCAAGATGCGCGACCGCGTGCCCATGACCTTCGTGACGCCCGAGCCCTATATCGGCCATCTCGGCCTCGACGGCGTCGGCGACACCAAGACGATGCTGGAGACGGCCCTGCGCGACAAGCACATCAAGTGGATCACCAACGCCAAGGTCGTGAAGGTCGAGGCCGGCGTGATGCATGTCGAGGAGGTCAACGACGACGGCAGCCTCAAGAAGGCGCATCAATTGCCGTTCGGCTTCTCGATGATGCTCCCCGCCTTCCGCGGCGTCGCGGCGATCCGCGGCATTGAGGGTCTCGTCAACCCGCGCGGCTTCGTCATCGTCGACAAGCATCAGCGCAATCCCAAATACCCCAACGTCTTCGGCATCGGCGTCTGCGTGGCGATCCCGCCGATGGGCGGCACGCCGCTCCCCGTGGGCGTGCCCAAGACCGGCTTCATGATCGAATCGATGGTGACGGCGACGGCCGAAAACATCGCCGACCTGCTGAAGGGCCGCGAACCGGAATACGAACCGACCTGGAACGCGGTCTGCCTCGCCGATTTCGGCGACGAGGGCATTGCCTTCGTCGCCCAGCCCCAGATCCCGCCGCGCAACGTGAACTGGTCGCGGCGCGGGCGCTGGGTCCATCTGGCGAAGATCGGCTTCGAAAAATACTTCCTGCGCAAGATCCGCAAGGGCACCAGCGAGCCGTTCTACGAGCGCCTCGCGCTCGATCTGCTCGGCATCCGCAAGCTCAAGGAAATCAAGCGTCACGAGTCGGCCTGAGCGCCGCCCAACCCCAAAGGAGAACTCCCATGACCCTCGATCGCGCCGTCCTCGTCTTTGCGGGCTTCGTCGTCCTGCTGGGCCTGGCGCTTGGCTATTTCGTCCACCCGGCCTTCCTGCTGCTCACCGCCTTCGCCGGGGTGAACATGATCCAGGCCTCGTTCACCGGTTTCTGCCCGGCGGCGATGGCGTTCCGCAAACTGGGCGTTAAGCCCGGCCCGGCGTTCTGATCCGCCAGGCAGGCGCCCGGTGCGCCGGGCGCTACACCATGAGCGGGCTGACGCCGAAGAGATAGGCGTGGCCCCAGAAGGTGAGCAGCGCCCAAAGGGCTGCGCCCACCGCGACGGCGATGAGGTCGTTGACGGCCGGACCGGCGGCCGGGCGCGCGATCAGTCCAGCCCGCTCGCGCCGGGCCAGCGAGATGCGGTCGGCCACCGCCCAGGCGAGCAGGCCGCCGAAGAGCACGAGATCGGCGGCGGTGCCATTGGCGAGCAGGTGCGCCGCCGCCCAGAGCTTCACGCTGGCGAGCATGGGATGCTTGAGCATCGTCTTGAGCCGGCCTGGCGGCGTGTAGGCGGCTGCCAGCATGACGAGGGCCGGCAGCATCAGCAGCGTTGCCAGATGGCGGGTCCAGACCGGGGGATCCCACAGGATGGCCGTCCCTTCGTCGCGAGCGGCGCCGTATCCCCAAATGATCAGGGCGAAACCTGCGGCAACGCCCAGCGCCACCAGCCCCTTGACGGCCCCTTCCCCCATGGCCGCGACCATGCGTCCGCGAAAGGCGGGGAACATCGGCACGGCATGCGCCGCGGCGAACAACAGGACCCCCATCGCCAAGTACAGCACTGTTACGCCCTCCCCGCAGCCGGCATCAGGCAGGCCGGACTCAACTGGCGCGCAAAGTCTTCATATAGGCCACGAGCTCGCCGATCTGCTGAGGCGTCAGCATGTACTCGGGCATCGACAGCGTTCCGTCCCTGTGGATCAGCTTGCCCTCGCCGAACATCTGGGCGAGTTCGTCGGTATCCTTCGTCTCCGCCAGCTCGCGCCACAAGGGAGCGGCGGGGTAGGGACTAAGCCCCGTCGGGCCGATGGCATGGCATTGCGCGCACTGCGATTCCGCCAAGGCCTGGCCGCGCGCTATGGCGCCAGACTGCTCGTCTCCGCTTCCAACGGCGCAAGCCGTAGCGAAGGAGCAGAGCAGGATCGCGAGCAGGTGTTGCAGATGTCGAGCGAATCTCATGGACCGACTATAGATCGAATTTCCGTCACGATCACGACTTACCTCGATCGCAGGGCAGGTGAGGCACTGCAGGGGGAGGGGGTCCTGACAAGAGGCGGAGTCAGGCATTGCGGCCGACCCGCCAGAGCGGCGTAAAGAGAAAAACCGAGATCCAAATCGCTGCGATCGCCGAGAGCGGAAGCAGGAAGGCGAGCGTCAGACCAAGCCAGCCGCTGAGCGCGCCGACGAGAAGTGAGCCCACCGGTCCTCCGCCCATCTGGGCGAGTTGATAGACGCTCACGATCCGGGCTCGCATGGCCGGCTCGGATGCCTCCTGTACGATGGCCCGGCTGGTGCTCATCGAGATGCCGCCGCTGACGCCCCAGCACAGGATGATCAGGTAAAAGGCCCATTCCGGAGGGTGAAGGCTGGTGGCCAGCATCGCGGCCGAACTGCCCAGCAACATCATCATGATGAGGCGGCCCTGACGCCTGACCGGCCTGAAGCGCGACAAGGCGAACGTGCCGGCCATGACGCCGCCCATGAAGGCCGTGTTCATGAGCGCAAATGCCCCTGAGCCGCCCTGGTAGATGTCGCGGATCATCAGCGGCAGTCCGACCATATAGACGCCCATGAAGAAGATGCTGGACGTTCCAAGGAGCAGGATCGTGGGCCAGATTCGGGCGTCGCTTCGCGCGGCGGCCAGGCCGTCCCCGATTTCGCCGAGAATGGCGCCATGGTCCTCCGGCTGGCGCAACGGGGGCTGCGGGTGGATGCGTGTCAGACCCAGGATCGATATCAGATTGAGCGCGATCTGAATGCACAGGAGCGGGATCGGGCCGATTTCGCTGGCGAGGCCGCCAAGCCCGAACCCGACGATCTGCCCGCCGAACTGCAGTCCTGTGGCAGCGGTGATGGCCCGTCCCAGGTCGCGGTTCTCGCGCATGGCGATCCGGGCGATCGCCGCGTCCCGGGCAGGCATCAGAAAGGCGGAGATGATGCCGGGCCCCAGCACGTAGAGGATTGCGACCCAGTATTCGAGCGCGCCCGCCGCGAGGACCGCGATCAACGCCAGGTGCGGAATGTTGATCGCCAGCTGCAGACGGATCAGATAGGCGCGCGCCTCGATCCGGTCGGCGATCGCGCCTCCCCAGAGGACGAACAGCAAGGTCGGCAGCATCGACATCATCTGCGCAACGCCGACCCACTGCGCCGATTTGTCGAGATGGACGGTGATCAGCCAGGGGAAGAGCACGCCCTGAATGCCGCCGGCCGCCACCGAGCCGGCGAGGGCGAGATTGTACCAGCCGAGTTCGGACGCGGGGCGGGCGCCGGGGGGCGCGGAACGGGACGGGAGGGGCAATGCGAAAATCCAATGTCGATCGCGCGAGGATGAACCCTTCGGCCGCGAAGGCAAGCGCCGCCTCGCGCTCCGGCCGCCTCTTCAGCCTCTCGCCCTTGATATCTCCGGATGACGGCCCGGCCTTGGATCGGCCATAGTCGCCGCAGGCCGGACTGCCGAGGTCCACTCGGACAATGTCGGCCAATTGGCAGGGGACGCGGAACGGGCATGAAGTTGACCTTTTTGGGTGGAGCCGACACGGTCACCGGCTCCAAGTATCTGCTCACGCACGGTCGCAGCTCCATTCTCGTCGATTGCGGGCTCTTTCAGGGCTACAAGGTTCTGCGCGAACGGAACTGGGCGACGCTGCCGTTCAATCCCGCCACGCTCAATGCGGTTGTCCTGACCCATGCGCATCTCGACCATTCGGGTTACGTACCGCTGCTGATCAAGAACGGCTTCCGGGGACCGGTCTACTGCACCGACGGCACGATCGAACTCTGCCGGATATTGCTGCCCGACAGCGGCGCCTTGCAGGAAGAGGACGCCGCGCGCGCCAACCGGCGGGGATATACCCGCCACCAGCCTGCCATGCCGCTCTACACGAGGTCCGAGGCGGAGCGCTCCCTCGACAGGTTCGAAGCGCGCGCTTTCGGTGAGCGCTTCAGCCCCGCTCCAGGCCTCACGGTGACCTTGCGGCCTGCCGGTCACATTCTGGGCGCCGCCTTCGCCGAGGTCAGGTCGCGCCAGACATCGATCCTCTTCAGCGGCGATCTCGGCCGCCCGAACGACGACATCATGCGACCGCCGGCGGACCCTGTCGAAACGGACTACCTGGTGATCGAGTCGACCTACGGCAACCGCAAGCACGACACATCCGATCCCTATGAGGTGCTCGGCCGTTCGATTGCCAGGGCCGCGGCGCGGGGCGGTATCGTGATGATCGCGAGTTTCGCGGTCGGCCGCGCGCAGTCCCTGCTCTGGGGCATCCATCGGCTGAAGCGCGAGGGCCGGATTCCAAGAGACCTGCCGGTCTTCCTGAACAGCCCGATGGCGACCGACGTCACGAAGATCTACCAGGATCACCACAAGGAGCACCGCCTCTCCCGTGCCGAAACCGAGGCCATGTGCCGCGCCGCGACGATCATATCGTCGGTCGAGGATTCTCGGCGGCTCAACAAGAGCGCTGGCCCGATGGTGATCATCGCCGGCAGCGGCATGGCGACCGGCGGGCGCATCATCCATCACCTGCATGCCTTTGCGGAAGACCCAAGGAACATGATCGTTCTCGCCGGCTTCCAGGCCGGCGGCACCCGCGGCGCGGCCATTCTGGGAGGCGCATCGTCAGTCCGGATATTCGGCGATGATGTTCCCATCGGCGCCGAAGTCGTCGGTCTCGACAGTCTCTCGGCCCATGCCGATGCCGATGAGATCGTCGACTGGGTCCGCCGCCTGCCGCATCCGCCTAGACGGACCTTCGTGACGCATGGCGAGCCTGCGGCTGCCGACGCGCTGAGGGCGCGCCTGAAGCGCGAGCTGGGATGGGACGCGCACGTGCCCGAGCATATGGAGCGCTGCGATCTCTCCGCCGGAGCGGCCTCGTGACGAACCGCGTGCCTGACCGGGCGGGCCGCCATGAGCTGGCAATCCGCCGCATGGGCATCGACACCTATAACGAGCCGATCGTCTATCTGCGGCGCGACAGCGCCGTCTGTCGGGCCGAAGGATTCGAGGCGCAGGCCCGCATCAGACTCTCGACGCAGCGCAAGTCGATCATCGCGACGCTCAACGTCGTCTCGGCGGAACTACTGGACCAGAACGAGGCGGGGCTGTCGGAGGCCGCGTGGCGGCTCTTGTCGCCTGTTGATGGCGAACACGCGCACGCCGCACATCCCGAACCCGTTCACTCCCTGTCGGCCGTTCGTGGAAAAATCCATGGCGAAATGCTTGGGGCAGGCGCCATCGGCGAAATTGTGCGCGACGTTGCTGCCGGTCGCTACTCGCCGGTCGAGACGGCCGCCTTCCTGACGGCTTGCGCCGGCGAACGGATGTCGCATGCCGAGACCGTGGCGCTGACCCGTGCGATGTTGTCCGAAGGACGACGGCTCTCATGGCCATTCGCCCCGATCGTCGACAAGCACTGCATCGGCGGTCTTCCGGGCAACAGGACCACGCCGATGGTCGTGGCGATCGTCGCTGCCGCCGGCCTTGTCATTCCTAAGACGTCCTCTCGCGCCATCACCTCGCCCGCCGGCACGGCCGACACGATGGAGGTGCTGACCCCGGTCGAGCTCGACCTCGCCGCCATGCGGCGCGTGGTCGAAAAGGAGGGAGGCTGCCTTGTCTGGGGCGGCGGCATCGGCATCAGCCCGGTGGACGACATTCTCATTCGCATCGAGCGGCTGCTCGACTTCGACAGCGATGGCCAGCTTGCGGCGTCGGTGCTTTCCAAGAAGGCGGCTGCCGGCTCGACCCATGTGGTGATTGACATGCCCGTCGGTCCGACAGCCAAGGTGAGGAGCGCCGCGCAGGCGGCCCGCCTGTCCCGGCTGATGACCGAGGTTGGCGCCGAGGTCGGGCTCTCCGTTGAAGTCCTGCAGACGGACGGGACGGCGCCGGTCGGACGCGGTATCGGCCCTGCGCTGGAAGCCCGGGATTTGCTCCAGGTCCTCCAGTGCGATTCCGGGGCGCCGCCGGACCTGCGCGCGCGGTCGATCGCGCTGGCGGCAGCGGTGCTCGAAATGGGCGGCCGCGCGCGGCGCGGCGCCGGATCGGACCTCGCCGCCCAGCTGCTCGACAGCGGCCGGGCCTGGACCAAGTTCCAGGCCATCTGCGCCGCGCAAGGCGGCCTCAGGACGCCGCCCCGCGCCGCCTTTCAGCGTGTTTTCGAAGCGTCCGCCGGCGGCCGGCTCGCCGCCATCGACAATCGCCGGCTGGCGCGGATCGCAAAGCTCTCCGGCGCGCCGAAGGCGCCGGCCGCCGGCGTCGAGCTTCACGTTGCGCTGGGCAGCGCCATCGAGCGGGGCCAGCCGCTATTGACCCTTCATGCGGAATCCCGGGGCGCGCTGGATTATGCGGCCGAGTTCGCCGAAGAGGGCGGCATGGCCCTTACGATCGAGGCCTGACATGGCGGTCGTCATCCTGCCCTTTCACGACGAGACCGGGCTGGCGGATGTGCTTGCCTCCGCCTTGGGCGCCGCGCGCGGCGAACTCGAACTGCGTTCGTTTCCCGATGGCGAGTCCTATCTGCGCATCGCGACGGAGGTTCGCGCTGCAGATGTGGTCATTGCGGGCAGTCTCGATCGGCCGGATTCCAAGATGCTGGCGCTCTATCTCGTTGCATCGACCGCGCGCGACCTTGGCGCGCGTCGGGTTTTTCTCGCAACGCCCTATCTTCCGTATATGCGACAGGATGCGCGATTCCGGCACGGCGAAAGCCTGAGCGCCGTTCACGTAGCGCGACTGCTGTCGACCTTTCTCGATGGTCTCGTCACTCTGGACCCGCACCTTCATCGCATCGCCCGGCTGGACGACGTCTTCTCCATACCGGCGCTTGCCGCGTCGGCTGGCGAAGCGATCGCCGCCTGGATACGGCAGAATGTGCCGGACCCCGTGGTGATCGGGCCGGACGTCGAAAGCGAGCAATGGGTTTCGCGCATCGCGTCGATTGCGGCATGTCCTTTCGCCGTGCTCAGCAAGACGCGGCGCGGTGACCGTGAGGTCGAAATCCGCATCGAGCGCCAGGATGTGGATCCGGCCCGCACGCCTGTCCTGGTCGATGACATCATATCGACCGCCCGGACCATGGTCATGGCAGTCGGCGCGCTTCGCGCATCTGGCACCAAGGCCCCGTTCTGTGTCGGCGTGCATGCGCTCTTTGGCGGTGATGCTCATGGCGATCTCTTGCGCGCCGGCGCGGCGGCGGTGGTGACCTGCAATGCGGTGGCGCACATTTCGAACGGCATCGACATCCGCCCGGAAATGGCGATCGCTGTCGCTCGCTTGCTGGCCGGTTTCCAGTCGTGAGATGGGCGCCGTATGGGGGCGCGACATCGCTATGGAACGGGCGGCGCGCCCCATGTAACTTGGCATCGCAGTGCGATCCATCTTGCTCCCAGCCACCGCCTATTTCCTCGCCGTCTTTGTTGTCGGCATGGTCCTCGGCACGCTGCGCGTCCTTGTGTTGGAGCCGTCGATCGGCCGACTGAGCGCGACGCTCCTGGAACTGCCCGTCATACTGTCCGTGTCCTGGTGGGTCTGCCGTGCCGTCATGGCGCGCTTTGCAGTCGCTGCCGAACCGTCGCCGCGTCTTGCCGTGGGCGGCCTCGCTTTCCTCCTCGTGATGGGGGCCGAGTTCTCGCTGGGCGTTTTCGGATTTGGCCTCACGCCGAAGCAATACCTTCAGGCCTTTGGCGCTCCGGGGCCGCTGCTCGGGCTCGCCGGCCAGCTCGCCTTCGCCGCCTTTCCCTGGGTTCAGCTGCCCCGGCGACGATGAATGGGGCACCTCGCTCGAAATCGCCGCCGCCACATCCGCTCATGCGCCTGCGCGGCAGGTTGACTTTCGTCAGCATGGCTCCTGCGTGCATCTGCCACGATCTTGCGTCAAACTCGATGCATTGACTGGGGGTGCCTGAGAGCCATGCAGCGCGAGACGGTCATCAGCATCGAGGGCCTGACCAAGATCTACCGGTCCGGTGACGTTGAGGTGCACGCGCTGCGCGGCGTCGACCTCTCGATCGGCGCGGGCGAGTTTCTGGTCCTGCTGGGACCATCGGGCTCCGGCAAGTCGACCCTCGTCAACATCGTCGGCGGTCTCGACAAGCCGACCTCGGGACGTGTCATCTTCAAGGACCACAATTTGACGGCGCTCGACGAGACGAGCATGACCCGCTTCCGGCGGGATCATGTCGGCTTCGTCTTTCAGTTCTACAATCTGGTTCCCAGCCTCACGGCGTGGGAGAACGTCGCGCTCATCACCGAGATCGCGCGCAATCCGATGTCGCCCAGCGCGGCATTGGAGCTCGCCGGCCTGCCCGCCGCGCGTCATGACCACTTCCCCGCTCAGTTGTCGGGGGGCGAGCAGCAGCGTGTCGCGATCGCCCGGGCGATCGCCAAGCGGCCCGAAATCCTTCTCTGCGACGAACCGACCGGCGCGCTCGATTCGGCGACTGGCATCCGCGTCCTCGAAGCGCTCGCCAAGGTCAATGTGGAGATCGGTGCTACGACGCTGGTTATCACCCACAATGCGGCGATCGGCGCGATGGCGGATCGAGTCATCTACTTCGCGGACGGCCATGTGTCTCGCATCGTCGCCAACGATGTCCGCCAGCCGGCCTCGAGTATGCGCTGGTGACTCGATGACGATGCTCAACCGCAAGCTGCGGCGCGACCTGTGGCGTCTGCGTACGCAGGCCGTCGCGATCGCTGCGGTCATGGCGGCGGGCGTCGCGACGCTCGTTCTTGGGATGGGCGCCTACCAGTCGCTCGAGGAGACGCGTGCGGCCTACTACGACCGTCAGGCTTTCGCCGACATCTTCGCCTCGGTCCGGCGTGCGCCCGAGCGGCTGCGAGACGAGATCGCAGCGATCGATGGCGTAGCCGCCGTCGAAACCCGTATCGTCGATGGAGCGGTTCTGGACATCGAGGGAATGATGGAGCCGGCGTCCGCGCGTCTGGTCTCTCTGCCCGATGACGGCGTGGCCCTGCTCAACCGCGTCTATGTGCGCCAGGGCCGCACGCCGGATCCCGAACGGCCGGACGAAGTCGTGGTCAGCGAGGCCTTCGCGGTTGCCCACGGGCTCGAGCCGGGGGCGCGCCTGGCGGCGATCATCGGCGGCAAGCGGCGCACGCTTCAGATCGTCGGGACCGCGCTCAGTCCGGAGTTCATCTATGCGGTCGCCCCTGGCGCGCTTGTTCCCGATGACCGTCGCTTCGCCGTCGTCTGGATGTCGCGACGCGCCCTGGCTGCCGCCTTCGATCAGGACGGCGCATTCTCCGAAGTATCCGTAAAGCTCTTGGCAAACGCCCGGGCATCCGCAGTGGTCGAAGCGCTCGACGACATCCTGGCGGGCTATGGCGGCCTTGGCGCCTTTGAGCGCAAGGACCAGCAGAGCCACGCCTTTCTGGACTCCGAGCTGCAGCAGCAGCGGGCGATGAGTATGATACTGCCGCCCATATTCCTCATCGTCGCCGCGTTCCTCGTGAACATGACGCTGTCGCGGCTCGTGGCGCTGGAGCGCGAGCAGGTCGGGCTGCTCAAGGCGCTCGGCTACGGCGCGTACGAGGTCGGCTGGCACTACCTCAAATTTGCCCTGGCTATCGCCTTGACCGGCGCCGCCGCCGGCCTTGCCCTCGGCCTCTGGCTGGGCCACGGCCTGGCCGACCTCTACAGCCGCTTCTTTCACTTCCCCTTTCTGATCTTCCACATCGACGCCTCCGTCTTCGCCGGTGCGGTTCTCGTGTCGCTGTTCGCGGCGCTGGCCGGCGCGTCGCTTTCCGTCCGTGCCGTCGTCCGTCTGCCCGCTGCGGTGGCGATGCAGGCGCCGGTGCCGCCCGGCTATCGCCGGTTCGCTGCGGTCGGGGCCGGGCGACTGTCGCAGAGCACCGTGATGATCGTTCGTCACATCGTCCGCTGGCCCGCGAGGTCCGCCTTCACGGTGATCGGGATCGCGATGTCGGTCGCCGTCCTCGTCGCTGCGTTGTTCTCCCAGGATGCGATCGAGCGCATGATCGATCTCACCTTCTATCGCGCTGACCGGCAGGATGCGACGATCGGCTTCTCGGTGGAGCGCCCGCTTGCGACCCTCGCCGACATCGCGCGACTTCCCGGCGTCATGGCGGCCGAGCCCGTGCGAGCCGTCGCCGTGCGCTTGTCGCTCGGGCCTGCGTCGCGCCGCATCGGCCTGATGGGCCGCCCGCAGGAGTCCGATCTCTCGCAGCTGGTCGATTCCGATGACCGTGCACTCAGGCTGCCTGAAACGGGCCTCGTCCTCACGGACATGCTGGCCGGCATTCTGGACGCCGAAGTTGGCGATACGGTAACGGTCGAGCCCCTGGAGGGCAGACGGCGTGCGCGCGAAGTGCCGGTGACGGCGATCGTGCAGAACTATGTCGGTCTGGGCGCCTACATGGAGATCGCCGCCGTGAACCGTCTGATGGGCGAAGGGCTGCAGATGACGGCCGCCAACATCAAGCTGGACCCATCGGCCGCCGCCGGGTTCTATGGCGCAGTCAAGGTGATGCCCGCCGTGTCGTCGGTGGGCCTTCAGAGCGTCGCGCTCCAGACTCTGCGCAAGACGATGGCGGAGAACATCCTCCTGATGACGGGCGTCTTCACCGTGCTCGCGATGATCATCGCCGTTGGCGTCGCCTACAACAGCGCCCGGATTCAGCTCTCCGAGCGAGCCCGCGAGCTGGTCAGTCTCAGGGTGCTCGGGTTCACGAAGGACGAGGTGTCCTGGATTCTGCTCGCCGAACTCGGCCTCCTGACGCTCGCGGCGCTGCCGCTGGGATGCGTCTTGGGCTATGGTCTCGCCCTCGCGATGACCGAGGGCTTCAAGACCGAGCTTTTCCGTGTCCCTCTGGTGATCGAGCGATCCACCTATGCCTGGTCGGCGCTCGCCGCTGCCGCTTCTGCGATCGGTTCGGCGTTCCTGGTCAAGCGGCGGCTCGACTCTCTCGATCTTGTCGCCGTCCTCAAGTCACGGGAATAGCGAATGACGCCGCAGATGCGCCGCCGTGGTCTGGTCGCCCTCGTTGCCGCTGCGGCGTGCGCTGCCGCGGTTTGGGCTTTCCTGCCCCAGCCGGTGGCGGCGGATCTCGCGGTGCTCGGACGCGGCGCCCTTGACGTCACCGTCAGCGAGGAAGGGCGCACCCGTGTCCGCGACATCTACACCGTGTCGGCGCCGATCGGCGGCACGCTGCGCCGGGCGCCGCGCGAGGCGGGCGACAGGGTGGTGGCCGGGGAAACCGTCGTCGCGGTCATCGAGCCGGCGGCGCCCGCGTTTCTCGATGCGCGGGCGCGCCGCGAGGCCGAGGCGGCCGTGGAAGCGGCTTCCGCAATGGTCGACCTGGCCCAGGCCCAGCTCCGCGAGGCGACGGTCGCCCTTGCCAAGGCGCGCAGCGACTTCGCGCGCGCCGAACAGCTGCGCCAGAGCGGCGACATTTCGGCGAGCCGCTATGACGAGGCGCGGACGGCGCTGGCGACCGCCGAAGCGCGCGTGGAGAGTGCGGAGGCGACGCTCGCGGTCCGCCAGCAGGAGCTCCAGATCGCACAGGCGAGGCTCGTTGGGCCTCATGCGGCAACGCCGGGAGACCCGGACCCGGCGTCGTGTTGCCTGCTCCTGCGGGCTCCGATCGATGGCGAGGTCCTGACGGTCATGCACAGGAGCGAACAGGTCGTCGCGGCCGGCACGCCGCTGCTCGAGCTGGGCGATGTGCGCCGGATCGAGGTCGTCGTCGAAATGCTCTCCTCGGACGCGGCGCGGGTGCGGCCCGGCTTCCCCGCGATCATCGACGGCTGGGGCGGGGCGATGGCGCTGCCGGCCACTGTGCGCCGGGTCGAGCCGGCCGGCTTCACCAAGGTCTCGGCCCTCGGTATCGAGGAACAGCGGGTTCTCGTGGTCCTCGATCTCGTGGGACCGCCCGAGGATCGCCCCGGTCTCGGACACGGCTATCGCGTGATGGCCCATGTGACGCTGGAGCGCGTGCAGGACGCATTGCTGTTGCCGCTCGGCGCGCTGTTCCGGCGCGGCGATGCCTGGGCGGTCTACGTCGTCGACGGCTCGGGCCGGGCCCGCGAGCGCCGGGTCGACATCGGGGCGCGTACCGGCCGTGAAGCGGTCGTGCTCTCCGGCCTGGAAGCGGGCGAGCGGGTCATTCTGCACCCCGGCGACCGGGTCGCCGACGGCACCGCCATCGCCGAGCGCAACCCGCAAACCGGTGGCTGATCCGCCGCCTGGGCGCGGCGAAGCTCATGGAACCTCGCGGCTTCTGAGTCGGGCTCTGGATTCCGGCCGCGTTCTGGGGCACGGTTCAGCCAATGACATATTGTCAGTCGGGGGGCGAACCGCCGACGGGGAAGGATCGCACATGGCTATTCAGCTTCAGGCCGAGCATTTCGATGTCGTGATCGTCGGCGCCGGCCTGTCCGGGATCGGCGCGGCGCATCACCTCCAGGCCAAGTGCCCGGGCAAGACCTATGTCATCCTGGAAGGGCGCGAGGCGATCGGCGGGACCTGGGATCTCTTCCGCTATCCCGGCATCCGCTCCGATTCCGACATGTACACGCTCGGCTATAACTTCCGCCCCTGGAAGGAGCAGAAGGCGATTGCCGACGGGCCGTCGATCCTGAAATACATCCGCGACACGGCGTCCGAAGGCGGCATCGACCGCCACATCCGCTTCCGCCACCTCGTGAAGAGCGCCGCCTGGTCGACCGCCGAGGCGCGCTGGACGGTCGAAACCGCCGACGCCGCCACCGGCGAGGTACGGCGCTTCACCTGCGGCTTCCTCTTCCTCTGCGGCGGCTACTACTCCTACGAGTCCGGCTACATGCCCGACTTCCCCGGCCTCGACCGCTACAAGGGCCGTCTCGTCCATCCCCAGCAATGGCCCGCCGATCTCGACTATGCGGGCAAGCGCGTCGTGGTGATCGGCTCCGGGGCGACGGCGGTGACGCTGGTGCCGGAAATGGCCAAGACCGCGGCGCATGTCACGATGCTGCAGCGCTCGCCGACCTACATGGTCTCGCGGCCCGCCGAGGACAAGCTCGCCAATCGGCTGCGCAGCTTCCTGCCGGCCAAGGCCGCCTATTGGCTGACGCGCTGGAAGAACGTCCTGCTCGGCATGTTCTTCTACCGGCTGTCGCGCAAGAAGCCCGAGCAGGTGAAGCAGCGCATGATCGCGATGGTCAAGGAGCAGCTTCCCGCCGGCTACGACGTCGCCACGCACTTCACGCCCGCCTACAATCCCTGGGACCAGCGCGTCTGCCTGGTGCCGGACGCCGACATGTTCAAGGCGATCTCCGGCGGCCGCGCCGAGATCGCGACCGACCATATCGAGACGTTCACCGAGACCGGGCTGAAGCTGAAATCCGGCCGCACGCTCGACGCCGATGTCGTCGTCAGCGCGACGGGGCTGCGGCTCGAAGTCTGGAACGGCCTCGCGGTCAGCGTCGACGGCGCGGCGGTCGATCCGGCGAAGACGCTCTCCTACAAGGGCATGATGTATAGCGGCGTGCCCAATCTCGCCTCGTCCTTCGGCTACACCAATGCGTCGTGGACGCTGAAATGCGACCTGACCTGCGACTATGTGTGCCGGCTGCTCAAGCACATGGACGCCAAGGGCTACGTCCAGTGCACGCCGCGCAACGACGACCCGACGGTCGAGGAGGAGCCCTGGCTCGACTTCTCGTCCGGCTACGTCCAGCGCGCCATCGCCAAATTCCCCAAGCAGGGCTCGAAGACGCCCTGGAAGCTCTATCAGAACTACGCGCGCGACATCATGGCGCTGCGCTACGGGCGGATCGAGGACGGCGTTCTGGAGTTCGCCAGGCGTCCCGCCGCGCCGAAGACGGCGGTATCCGCCGAGCCGGTGCGCGAAGCGGCCGAATAGGCGTCAGGCGAAGAGGCCCGCGAGGTCCGTCCTCAGCCGCGACTTCTCGATCTTGCCCATCGCATTGCGCGGCAGGGCCTGGAAGAGAACGCGCTTGGGCGTCTTGAAGGGCGCGAGCACGGCGCGGGCATGGGCGATGACCGCCGCCTCGGCGAGCGCGAATCCCGGCGCCGTCTCGACCACCGCGGCCACCGCCTCGCCCCAGTCGGCATGGGGCAGGCCGACGACGGCGCAATCGGCGACGCCTTCGATCTCGCGCAGCACGTCCTCGACCTCGCGCGGATAGACGTTGAAGCCGCCCGAAATGATGAGGTCCGAGGCCCGGCCCGCGAGGTGCAGATAGCCGGCCTCGTCGAAGCGCCCGATATCGCCGGTGACGAAATAGCCGTCCGGCCGGAACGAGGCGGCGGTCTTGTCCGCCGCCCGCCAATAGCCGGCGAAGACGTTGGGGCCGCTCACCTCGACGATGCCGGTTTCGCCCTGCGGCAGCAGGGTTCCATCCGGCGCGGCGACGCGCAGCGCGATGCCGGGCAGGGGCTTTCCGGCCGATCCGGCGATCCGCGCCCCGGCGAGCGGGTTGGACGTCATCATCACGGTCTCGGTCATGCCGTAGCGTTCCAGGATCTCGTGACCCGTCACGCGCTCGAACGCCGTCCAGGTGTCGGCCGGCAGCGGCGCCGAGCCCGACACGAAGAGCCTCATCGACGCCGACGCCGCGCCGAGTCCCGGTTCGGCCAGCAGCCGCGCGTAGTGGGTCGGCACGCCCATGAAGACCGTCGCGCCCGCCATGCGGCGCACGATGTCGGCCGCCTCGAAGCGCGGCAGGAAGACCATCCGCACGCCGGCGAGGAACGAGGTGTTGGCGGCGACGAAGAGGCCGTGGGCATGAAAGATCGGCAGCGCATGCAGCAGCACGTCCGACGCCGTGATGCCCCAGTGCGCCACCAGCGTCGCCGCGTTCGAGGCGAGATTGCGGTGGGTCAGCATCGCGCCCTTGGGCTTGCCGGTCGTGCCGGAGGTATAGAGGAGGGCGGCGAGATCGCCCGGGGCGGGCCGGGTCGCTTGCGTCGCCGAGCGCCGGGCGATCAGCGCCGCGAGGCCGCTGTCGGCGTCGATGAGGCGCACCTTGTCCGCGACGGCGGCCGCGCGGTCCGCGAGCGCCGGGGCGATCACCACGGCCGCCGGATCGACGTCGGCGAGCAGATAGGCGAACTCCGCCGCCGTGTACTCGGCGTTGAACGGCGCGTAGACGAGGCCGGACATCAGGCAGGCGACATAGAGCGTCAGCAGCCCCTCGCTCTTCGGCGCGACGACGGCGATGCGGTCGCCCGGCTTCAGGCCCTCGTCGAGCAGCGCACCGGCCAGCGCCAGCGCGTCGGCGCGCAGCGCCCCGAAGCTCGCCGTCCGCCCGTCCGCGCTCTCGATCGCCGTGCGGTCCGTCCAGGCCGGCCAGCGCGCGTCGATCGCCGCGGCGAGGGTGAGCGGAGCCTCTGAGGTCATGATCCGGCTTCCTTCACTCTGGTTGCGGCATGGGGGCTGCCGCGAGCAGCGTGTGCCGGGCTGACAGGATGTGGGCGGACATCACGCTGCGCGCCCATTGCGGATCGCGTGCTTCCAGCGCGCTGACCAGTTCGGCGTGCTGGCCCATGCTCCGGCGCAACTCGGCGAGGGTGTAGCGCCGGAAAGTCGACATCACGAGCGGCACCTCGACGATCGAGCCGAGCAGATCCTGCAACCGGGCATTGCCGGATGCCTGCACGATCAGCCTGTGGAAGCGGCTGTTGTACTCGGCAATGGCTTCGACCGCGTCGGTACCCGACTCCTCGACCATGCGGCTCATATCGGCCGCGAGGGCGGCAAGCTCCGCCAGCTGGGCGGGGCTCGCGCGGCGCGCCGCCCCCTCGGCCGCGAATCCTTCCAGCAGCAGCCTCAGTTCGTAGATCTGCTGCACCTCTTCCTCGCGCCAGCGCGAGACGAAGGCGCCGCGATTGGCGATGAAGCGGATGAGGCCCTCGGCGGCCAGGCGCCGCATCGCCTCGCGCACCGGCGTGCGGCTGAGACCGCAGGCGGCCGCCAGCGACTGGGCCGTGATGTGCGATCCCTGCGCATAGGCGCCGCGCACGATACCCTCGCGGATCATCTCGTACGCCTTCTCGACCGCTGCCGCCATTGTCCCCCGCTTCGGCGCCCGCCCGCTTCCGCGGCGCGAGGAGACGCCTGATGCCCGGCTATCCGGTTTGGGGTCTAAGTCAAGCCGTCGCTCCGTTGCGTCAAGGCTTGGCGCACCCGGCGCGCCGGGATAGGTCTCGATCCGCTTGTCATTGATCGCCCGGAGAGGCCGCCATGAATCTGGACCTGACGCCCGAAGAAGCCGCATTCCGCGACGAGGTGCGCAGCTTCCTGGCCGGGCATCTGCCCGAAAACCTCCGTCAGGCGGGGCGGCTCACCACCAGCGTCTTTACCGACCGCGACTACAACATCCCCTGGCACAAGATTCTGCACGCCAAGGGCTGGGTCGCGCCGGCCTGGCCGGTCGAATATGGCGGCACCGGCTGGACCGAAATGCAGCGTTACATCTTCGCCGCCGAGTGCGCCCGCGCCGGTACGCCGTCGCTGTCGCCGATGGGCTTGAAGATGGTCGGCCCGGTGATCATGAAGTTCGGCACGCCCGAGCAGAAGGCCTATTACCTGCCGCGCATCCTTTCGGGCGAGGACTATTGGTGCCAGGGCTATTCCGAGCCCGGCTCGGGCTCCGACCTCGCCTCGTTGCAATGCCGCGCGGTCTCGGACGGCGACGACTACGTCATCAACGGCACCAAGATCTGGACGACGCACGCCCATTTCGCGAGCCGCATGTTCTGCCTGGTGCGCACCGGCACCGAGGGCAAGCCGCAGGCCGGAATCTCGTTCGTCCTCCTCGACATGACGACGCCGGGGATCACCGTGAAGCCGATCGTCACGATGGCGGGCGACCACGAGGTGAACCAGGTCTTCTTCGACAATGTGCGCGTGCCCAAGGCCAACCGCATCGGCGAGGAGAATCAGGGCTGGACGGTCGCCAAGTACCTGCTGGAGTTCGAACGCGGCGGCGGCTCGGGCGCGGGCCTGAAGGTGGCGCTGGAGCGGCTGCGCAGCACGGCGACGGCCGAACGGGCCGGTGATGGCGCGGCGCTCATGGAGGAGGCCGATTTCCGCGCCCGGCTGGCCCAACTCGCCATCCGTGTCGACGCCATCGAGATGGCGGAGCACCGCGTCATGACCGCCCTGTCGGCGGGCAAGAACCCCGGCCCCGCCTCGTCGATGCTGAAGGTCCAGGGCACCGAGGCCATGCAGGCGATCGACGAACTGGCGGTCGAGGCGCTGGGCTTCTACGCGGCGCCCGACCAGCCCCAGGCGCGCACGCCCGGCAGCAACGTCGCGCCGATCGGGCCGGCGCACGGGCTGACGCTGGTGCCGCGCTATCTCAACAACCGCGCCTCGACGATCTATGGCGGCTCGAACGAGATCCAGCGCGACATCATGGCCAAGCTGGTGCTGGGCCTCTGACGGCGTCCCAGGCCCGGCCGGTTCGGCGGACGGGCCATTCCGTAAGGGCAGGCTGGCTGCGCACCGCGGCCACACTTGCGCTGCGAGCTATTCTCAACATTCTCGCCCAAAATGTCACGTTGGCGGGGCGCGCGAATCCGATTGATCTGCGTCAATTGCGCAAGTGCGAGATCGGCGCACAAGCAACCATAGGGCGGCAAAGGCCGTCCCAGCGCATCGGCGGCGATCAACCGTCTGCGCGGCAAATTCGGGGGCCAAATCCGTGACGACATCCGGATCGATTGAACATGGCAAGATGCCGCCCGGCGTCATCGCCACAATGGTCGCGCTGCTGGGCGCCGCGATCATCACCATTCTCGGGGCGCGATTCGCCGTCGACGGCGACTTCGCCGCTCACATGTGGATCTTCACCGCAGGCTTCGTCGCCGGCATCGTGTGGCTGATGCGCCGCTACGCCAGCGGCGCGCCCGCCGACGATCGCGAGACCTACGCCAACGACGTGGTCCGGGCCGGCGTGATCGCCTCGATGTTCTGGGGCCTGGCGGGATTTCTGGTCGGCGTGGTGATCGCGCTGCAGCTGGCCTTCCCCGACCTTCTCTATTTCCCCGATCTGCCGTTCACGAATTTCGGCCGTCTTCGGCCGCTGCACACCTCGGCGGTGATCTTCGCCTTCGGCGGCAACGTGCTGATCGCCACCTCGTTCTATGTCGTGCAGCGCACCAGCAAGGCGCGCCTGTTCGGCGGCCTGCTGCCCTGGTTCGTCTTCTGGGGCTACCAGCTCTTCATCGTCGTCGCCGCGACCGGCTACCTGATGGGCGTCACCCAGGGCCGCGAATACGCCGAGCCCGAATGGTACGCCGACCTCTGGCTGACGATCGTGTGGGTCTGCTACCTGCTGGTCTTCGTCGGCACGCTGTGGAAGCGGAAGGAGCCGCACATCTACGTCGCGAACTGGTTCTACCTCGCCTTCATCGTGACGATCGCGCTGCTGCATATCGTCAACAACATGGCGGTGCCGGTGTCGTTCCTGGGGGTGAAGAGCGTCTCGGCTTTCTCGGGCGTGCAGGACGCGCTGACCCAGTGGTGGTACGGCCACAACGCCGTCGGCTTCTTCCTGACCGCCGGCTTCCTCGCCATCATGTACTATTTCGTGCCCAAGCGCGCCGAGCGGCCGGTCTATTCCTACCGCCTGTCGATCGTGCACTTCTGGTCGCTGATCTTCATCTACATCTGGGCCGGCCCGCACCACCTGCACTATACGGCGCTGCCGGAATGGGCCCAGACGCTGGGCATGACCTTCTCGATCATGCTGTGGATGCCCTCCTGGGGCGGCATGATCAACGGTCTGATGACGCTGTCAGGCGCCTGGGACAAGCTGCGCACCGACCCCGTCCTGCGCATGCTGGTCGTGTCCGTCGCCTTCTACGGCATGAGCACGTTCGAAGGCCCGGTGATGTCGGTGAAGGCGGTCAACGCCCTCTCGCACTACACCGACTGGACGATCGGCCACGTGCATTCGGGGGCCCTGGGCTGGGTCGGCTATGTCAGCTTCGGCGCCATCTACTGCCTCGTGCCGTGGCTCTGGAAGCGCGAGCGGCTCTACAGCCTGAAGCTGGTGGAGTGGCACTTCTGGATCTCGACCATCGGCATCCTCTTCTACATCACCTCGATGTGGATCAGCGGGATCATGCAGGGCCTGATGTGGCGCGCCTACAACGAGTTCGGCTTCCTCAGCTACTCGTTCGTCGAGACCGTCGAGGCGATGCACCCCTACTACATCATCCGGGCTCTGGGCGGCGCGCTGTTCCTGATCGGCGCCCTGATCATGGTCTACAACCTCTGGCGGACGGCGCGCGGCGATCTGCGCGCCGAGGCGGGCAACACCCCCCTCGTTCCGGCCGCAGCCGAGTAAGGACGCATCCTCATGTGGAACCACGGAACCCTTGAACGCAACTCGATCGCGCTGATCGTCTGCATCCTGCTCACCGTCTCGGTCGGCGGCCTGATCGAGATCGCGCCGCTCTTCTACCTGGAGAACACCATCGAGAAGGTGAAGGGCATGCGCCCCTACTCGCCGCTCGAACTGGCGGGACGCAACATCTACATCCGCGAAGGCTGCTACAATTGTCACAGCCAGCAGGTGCGGCCGTTGCGCGACGAGGTGGAGCGCTACGGCCACTACAGCCTGGCGGCCGAGAGCATGTACGACCACCCCTTCCAGTGGGGCTCGAAGCGCTCCGGTCCGGATCTGGCGCGGGTCGGCGGCAAGTACTCGGACGAGTGGCAGCGCAACCACCTGATCGATCCCCGCTCGGTGGTGCCGGAATCGATCATGCCGCCCTACGCCAATCTGGCGCGCAACGAGCTTCACGTGCCCGACATCAAGGCGCTGCTCGAGGCGAATGCCATGGTCGGCGTGCCCTATACCGACGAGATGATCGCCAATGCCGCGGCCGACCTGATGGCCCAGGCCGACGAGAATTCCGACGGTGCGGCTGATGTGGCGGCTCGCTATCCCAAGGCCCAGGTGCGCGACTTCGACGGCGACCCCAAGCGGGTCACCGAGATGGATGCCCTTGTGGCCTATCTTCAGATGCTGGGAACCCTGGTCGACTTCTCGACCTACGAACCCAACTCCAAAGACAACATCCGGTAGGGCGCGATGACATACCAGGACGCATCCGAATTCGCCCGTTCGTGGGGCCTCGTCTTCCTGATGCTGATGTTCGGCGTCGCGGTGGTCTACGCGTTGTGGCCCTCCAACCGCCAGAAATTCACCAAGGCAGCCCATATGCCGCTCGATGAGGAGCCGGAGCTGTGAGCAAGAATCGCGAAAAGGACGACGTCTCGGGCGTCGAAACCACGGGTCACGAGTGGGACGGCATCCGCGAGCTGGACAATCCGCTGCCGCGCTGGTGGCTGTATATCTTCTACGCCACCGTCGTGTGGTCGATCGGCTACTGGGTCGTCATGCCGGCCTGGCCGCTGGTCAACGACTACACGCGCGGCGTTCTCGGCCACTCGCAGCGCCTCGACGTTGACGCCGCGATAGCGTCGCTCAAGGAAGGCCGTTCGGCGCTCGGCGAAAAACTCGCCAAGGCGACGCCGCAGGAAATCGAGGCCGATCCGGAATTGCAGCAGGCGGCGCTCGCCTGGGGCAGGTCGGCCTTCGGCGACAATTGCGCGACCTGTCACGGCGGCGGCGGCGGCGGCAATGTCGGCTACCCCAACCTCAACGACGACATCTGGCTGTGGGGCGGCACGCTCGACGACATCCGCCACACGCTGAAGGTCGGCATCCGCTCCACACATCCCGAAACCCGCCTCTCGGCCATGCCGGCCTACGGCCGGGACGAATTGCTCGAACCCGGCCAGATCCGGGATCTGGCGGAGTACGTGCTCAACCTCTCGGGCAAGAGCACCGATGCCGAGGCGGTGGCGCGCGCCGCGCCGCTCTTCGTCGACAATTGTGCCGCATGCCACGGCGAGGACGGCAAGGGATTGCGCGAATTCGGTTCGCCGAACCTGACCGATGCCGACTGGCTCTATGGCGGCGACAAGGATACGATCATCGAGACGATCACCAATGCGCGCAATGGCGTGATGCCGACCTGGGAAGGCCGTCTCGACGCGCCGACCATCAACGCGCTCGCCGTCTATGTCCACTCCTTGGGAGGCGGTGAGTAGGGCGAGCCGCTGCCGGGGAACCGGCAGCGCCGCTCAAACCGGAAGACGGACATGAACGTTCAGGCACCCGACCGCGCGCCGGCCACCCATGCCGCCGAAGGCGTGCTCCGGTCGGATGTGCAGGCGGTCAACAGCGCAAACCGGCGCACGCTCTACAAGGCGCGCGAGCCGATCTACCCCAAGGCGGTCCACGGCACCTTCAGGAAGGTGAAGTGGGCCGTCATGACGGCGCTTCTGGCGATCTACTACATCGTTCCCTTCCTGCGCTGGGACCGCGGCATCGGCAAGCCGGACCAGGCGGTGCTCGTCGATCTCGACCGCACGCGCTTCTATTTCTTCTGGATCGAGCTCTGGCCCCAGGAGGTCTATTTCATCGCCGGCCTGCTGATCGCCGGCGCCCTGGCGCTGTTCCTGTTCACGGCGCTGTTCGGCCGCGTCTGGTGCGGCTATGCCTGCCCGCAGACGGTCTGGACCGACCTCTACATTGCGGTCGAGCACTGGATCGAGGGCGACCGCAACCAGCGCATCCGCCTGACCAAGGAGCCCTGGACGGCGAAGAAGGTCGCCAAGCGTGTATCCAAGCATACGGTTTGGCTGCTGATCGCGGTGGCGACCGGCGGCGCCTGGGTGCTCTATTTCTACGACGCGCCGACATTCGTGGTGGAGTTCTTCACCGGCGAGGCGCCCTTCATGGGCTATGTCTTCGTCGGCATCCTGACCTTCACCACCTATTCGCTCGCCGGCTTCATGCGCGAGCAGGTCTGCACCTATATGTGCCCCTGGCCGCGCATCCAGGCGGCGATGGTCGATTCGGAGTCGATCTCGGTCACCTACCTGAAGGCCCGGGGCGAGCCGCGCGGCCCGCACAAGAAGGGATCGAGCTGGGACGGCCGCGGCGATTGCATCGACTGCAACCAGTGCGTGGCGGCGTGCCCGATGGGCATCGATATCCGTGACGGCGACCAGCTCGAATGCATCAATTGCGGCCTGTGCATCGACGCCTGCGACGAGGTGATGGACAAGATCGACCGCCCGCGCGGACTGATCGCCTACGATTCGCACGAGAACGTCGCGCGCCGCCGCGCGGGAAAAGCGCCGCGCTTCCGCTTCCTGCGCACGCGCACGATGTTCTATGCGGTGGTGCTGGGCGCGGTCGGCACCGCGATGCTGATCGCTCTTCTGTCCCGCGCGCCGATCGATCTCAACGTCATCCGCGATCGCAATCCGGTCTTCGTGCGCCTTTCGAACGGCGACATCCGCAACGCCTACACGGTCAAGGTGATGAACCGCACCGACGCCGCCATGCAGGTGAAGGTGGATGTGCTCGGCCTGCCGGGCGCCGTGGTGCGCGAAGCGGGCGGCCCGGCCGATGCGCCGGCCGGCGACATCCTGATTTCCGTCAATGCGGACGAAATCCGCTCGGTGCGTGTACTGGTCACGATACCGCAGGCAGCGGCGACGGATCCCTCCCTGCCGTGCACGGTGACGGTGACGGATCTGAAGACGGGGGTCTCCACCCTCAACGAGACCGCATTCATGACGGGAGCCGAAAAATGACCGCGCCACGCCTGACCGGCCGCCATGTGATGGTTCTGTTCGGAGGCTTTTTTCTGACCGTCATCGGGGTCAACGCGCTGATGGTCACGCTGGCGCTCAATACGTTTTCCGGAACTGACGTCGATGGCGCCTATGTGAAGGGCCTCAACTACAACGCCACGATCGAGCAGCGGGCATTGGAGGCGAGCTACGGCTACGAGGTGGCGGTCGACGTGACCCGCGACGCGGCCGGGACCGCCCGCATCTCGGCCCGCTATGTCCAGGCCGGCAACATGGCCGAGGGCCTGACCGTCGAGGCCTTGCTGCGCCATCCGGTCAACGCGCATTTCGACCGCACCGTGGCGCTCGTCGCCAAGGGCGGCGGCCTCTACGAGGCCGAGGCGTCGGACATCCCGGCCGGCCAGTGGGACGTCGCGCTGACCGCACGCGACCGCGAGCGCATCGTCCTGGAGGCGAGGAAGCGGGTATGGCTGCGCTGACGAAAGGCGCCTTGGCGCCGGTTCCTGCCGCCGAGCGGGCCGACCCCGCACCTTTCGTCACGCGAACGCCTGAGGGGGCGCGCCGGCTCGAATTGTCGGTCCCCGAAATTCACTGCGCCAGCTGCATCCGGGCCGTAGAAGGCGCGCTGAAGCGGCTCGAGGGCGTCGAGACGGCGCGGGTCAATCTCGGCACGCGCAAGGTGGCGGTCACCTGGCGCGATCGGACGCTGACCGGCGAGGCGATCGTCGATGCCCTCGACCGCGCCGGGTTCGCCGCCATTCCCTTCGATACGCGCGCCGACGAAGCGGCCGGCGACAGCGAAGGCCGCTTCCTCATCCGTTGCCTGGCGGTGGCTGGTTTTGCGGCCGGCAACGTCATGCTCTTCTCGGTCGCGGTGTGGGCGGGGCTCGGCGGCGAGATGGGCCACGGCACACGCTTGTTGTTCCACATCCTCTCGGGCCTCATCTCGGTGCCGGCGACGCTTTATGCCGGCCAACCCTTCTATCGTTCGGCCTGGAAGGCCCTTCGTGCCGGCCGCGCCAACATGGATGTGCCGATCTCGCTCGGCGTGCTCTTGTCGCTGGTGCTCAGCATCTACCAGACGGCGGCAGGTGCGGATTACGTCTATTTCGACGCCTCGGTCTCGCTGCTGTTCTTCCTGCTGATCGGCCGGGTGCTGGACAATTCGCTGCGCGATCGGGCGCGGGGCGCGGCACGCTCGCTGCTTGCCATGCAGAGCACCAGCGCCCGCCGCATCGTGGCGGAGGGCGAGGTCGCGCCGGTCACGGTGCGCGACGTAGCCGTCGGCGACCGGCTCTTGGTGATGCCGAGCGAGCGCATACCAGTCGACAGCGTGGTTGAGAGCGGCTCTTCCGAGGTCGATGTCTCGCTGGTTTCGGGCGAGTCGCTGCCGATACATGCGGTGCCTGGCAGCCGGCTCGGCGCCGGCGCGCTCAACACCGGCGACCGGCTGGTGGTGCGGGCGCTGGCGCGGGTCGAGGACTCCCTGGTCGCGGAACTCGCGCGCATCGTCGAGGCGGGCGAGCAGAGCCGCAGCCGCTACGTGCGCCTCGCCGACAAGGCGGCGCAGCTCTATGTTCCCGTCGTCCACACGCTGGCGTTTCTCGTGCTTGTGGGCTGGTGGGCCTTCAGCGACGGGGGGTTCGCCGCCGGCCTCTACAACGCCATCGCCACGCTGATCATCACCTGCCCCTGCGCGCTCGGCCTCGCGGTGCCGGTGACCCAGGTGGTCGCCGTCGGACGGCTCTTGCGCAGCGACGTCCTGGTGAAGTCGGGCGACGCCCTGGAGCGGCTGGCCGAGGCCGACACGGCGGTGCTCGACAAGACCGGAACCCTCACCTTCGGGCGTCCGGCGCTCTGCGGCGCGCCCGAGGCGCGCGATCTCGCCGACGCCGCCCGGCTCGCCCGGGCGAGCCGCCATCCGCTGGCGAGGGCGCTCACCGCCGCCGCCGGCCCCGGCATCGTCGAGGCCTCGGCGCGCGAGGTGCCGGGCTTCGGCGTCGAAGCCGAGATCGGCGGCGAGACCTGGCGGCTGGGCCGCGGCAGCTGGACCGGCGCGGCGGCGGCCGGGGACGGCGGTATGGAACTGTGGCTGCGGCGCGGGACGGCCGCGCCGGTGCGCTTCGCCTTCGAGGACCGGCTGCGGCCCGACGTGGCGGTCCTGGTCGAGGGCCTGAGAAGCCGCGGGCTTGAGGTGCATCTCCTCTCCGGCGACCGTCGCGCCGTCGCCGAGCCGCTCGCCGCCATGCTGGGCATCGCCGAGTGGCGCGCCGACACGACGCCCGCCGGCAAGGTCGCCTATCTCGCGGGTCTCGCGAAGGCCGGGCGCAAGGTGCTGATGATCGGCGACGGCCTCAACGACGCGCCCGCCCTCGCCGCCGCCCATGTCTCGATCGCCCCGGCCTCGGCGGCCGACGCGGCCCAGGCCTCGTCGGACTTCGTTTTCTGCTCGGAACGCCTGGCGCCGCTCCTGGAATGCGTTGATGTGGCGCGCAAATGCCGTCGCCGCGTGCTGGAAGGCTTTGGTTTTGCAGCCATTTACAACGTCTTCGCCATCCCCTTCGGCGCCGCCGGCCTCGTCACGCCGTTGATTGCAGCCATTGCGATGTCCGGATCTTCGCTCGTGGTGACGCTGAATGCGCTGCGACTCTTGAAGGGCAAGGCCGTATGAACGCACTGGTCATCCTGATCCCGGCCGCGCTGGTGCTCGGCATCGGGGCGCTTGTTGTCTTCATGTGGACGCTGCGATCGAACCAGTACGAGGATCTCGATGGCGCAGCCTGGCGAATCATTGAGAACGACAACGAGAATGACGCGGCCTGAACTCAGGCGCGGCGGCGCATCCAGACAGGGCGAATCGCAAAGGCCAGACGGCGGCGCATCTGGCCCGCCGCGCGGCGCGATCTAGCACGCCGAGGATTGTGTAGGACGCAGGCACCGGCCATCGTCGCACCCGTGCAGTGGCCTGCCATCTGTCGATCGTCTGGGCGCGGGGGCTGGCCTGCGGGCACGTTTACCGCGCCGGCGATTGTACATACCACGTCCATGAACCCGCTTCCGGCGGCCGTCCCGGCGGGGGAAAGACCAGTCAGCAGGGCCGCATAGAGGCACAGTGCCAGTCTCATTCCCGACTGTCGCTGGCACCGGCGGCTGAGGGCAGTCATGCACAAGGCTCCATCATTTTCTTTTTGCAGTGCAGGAGAACGCGCGCTTTGACCAAGGTCAATCGCGCAAGCTTGACGCTAGGGAGGGATTGACCTCCCGCGACAAGGATTCCCTCATGTCGCCCGCAAGAAGGCCCGAGAAGGGGCATCCGAGGGGAAACGCATGGCCGCCACCGATACGCCAGAGCTTGCCGCCTTTCGCGCCGAAGCGCGGGAATGGCTGGCGACGAACTTTCCGGCGTCGCTAAAAGGCCGCGCGGCCATCATGGTGAACCTCAACGTCGAAACCGACGAGCCCGACTTCCTCGCCTGGAAGCGGGCGATGGGCGCCAAGGGCTGGGGCGTTCCGACCTGGCCCAAGGCCTATGGCGGCGGCGGGCTTTCGAAGGACGAGGCCCGGGTTCTCTCCCAGGAGATGGTGAAGATCGGGGCCTTCAGCCCGATCGGCGGCATGGGCGTGATGATGTTCGGGCCAACGCTGCTGGAGTACGGCACCGAGGCCCAGAAGCAGCGCTTCATGCCGGGCATCGTCAACGGCACGACGCGCTGGTGCCAGGGATTCTCGGAACCGGGTGCGGGGTCGGATCTCGCGTCGCTGGCGACGCGCTGCGAGGACAAGGGCGACCACTATCTGGTGAACGGGCAGAAGATCTGGACTTCGGGCGGCCAGTACGCCGACTGGATCTTCTGTCTGGTGCGCACCGACACGACGCGCAAGCACGAGGGCATCTCGTTCCTGGTGTTCGACATGAAGTCGCCCGGCGTCGAGGTGCGGCCGATCCAGCTCATCTCGGGCAACTCGCCCTTCTGCGAAACCTTTTTCACCGACGTGAAGGTGCCGAAGGATCAGCTGGTCGGGCCGCTGAACGGCGGCTGGTCGATCGCCAAACGGCTGTTGCAGTTCGAGCGGCAGAGCCTGTCGGGCGCGGGGGGCGGCACGGGGGGCGGCACGGCCCGCTTCGGCGCGCCGGACCTTGAGCGGATGGTCGACAAATATGTCGGGCGCGACGAAGCGGGCCGCGTCGCCGACGCCGATCTCCGCCAGCGCCTGATCGCCCATCACATGGAAGCGCGGGCCTTCGCGCTGACGCTGTCGCGGGCGGCGGCGGAAGCGAAGTCCGGGTCGGGACCGAGCGCCGCGACCTCGATCATGAAGAATGTCGGCGCGAAGATCGCGCAGGATCGCGCCGAACTCTCCATGGAGATGATGGGCCATCAGGGCCTCGGCTGGGAAGGCGAGGGGTTCAATGCCTATGAGTTGGGGATGGTACGGGGCTGGCTGGGCGGAAAAGCGGTCACGATTTATGGCGGCAGCACCGAAATCCAGAACAACATCGTCGCCAAGCGCATGCTCGGCCTGCTCGACCACCAATAAGACGGGAAAACGCCAATGGCCGTGCTGAGCGAAGAGCAAACCATCCTGCGCGATTCCGCGCGCGAATGGGTGAAGGACAAGGCGCCGGTGCAGGCGCTACGCAAGCTGCGCGACTCGGGCGCGGCCTTCGGTTACGACCCCGCCCTCTACGCCGAGATGGCGGCGATGGGCTGGGCCGGGATCGTGGTGCCGGAAGCCTATGGCGGGTCGGAGTTCGGCTATCTCAGCCTCGGCCTGGTGCTGGAGGAGACCGGGCGGACGCTGGTCGCCTCGCCGCTCGTCAGTTCGGCGCTGGGCGCGGCTAGCGCGCTGATGCTGGGCGGCACCGCGGCGCAGAAAGAGGCCTGGCTGCCGAAGATCGCCTCGGGCGATGCGGTGGCGACGCTGGCGATCGAGGAAGGGCCGCGCCACGAGCCGCTCAGTACTGCCCTGGCGGCGAGCCGCACCGGATCGGGCTTCACGCTGAACGGCACCAAGAGCTTCGTCCCCGACGGCATGGCCGCCGACGTCTTCATCGTCGCTGCGCGCAGTTCGGGAAAGCCCGGCGAGGCGGCGGGCATCAGCCTCTTCCTCGTCCCGGCGGACGCCAGGGGCGTTACGCGGACGGCGCTCAAGCTGATGGATTCGCGCGGCGCGGCCGTCATCGCCTTCGATGGCGTGGCGGTCGGCGAGGAGGCGCTGATCGGAGCGCCCGACAAGGGCTTCGAGGTCCTGGAGCCCGCGCTCGACCGCGTGCGGGCGGGGCTGGCGGCCGAAATGCTGGGCACGGCGCTTCAGGCATTCGAGACGACGATCGACTATCTCAAGGTCCGCGTGCAGTTCGGCCAGACGCTGGGCAGCTTCCAGGCGCTCCAGCATCGCGCCGCGAAGATGTTCACCGAGCTTGAGCTGACGCGCTCCTGCGTCGAGGCGGCGCTGTCGGCCATCGACACCGGTACCAACGACATCCGCGAACTCGCCTCGCTCGCCAAGGCGCGGGCGAACGAAACGCTGCATCTGATCTCCAACGAGATGGTGCAGATGCACGGCGGCATCGGCATGACCGACGCGCACGATGCCGGACTCTATCTCAAGCGGGCGCGCGCCGCTGAGGCAGCCTACGGCAATGCCGCCTATCACCGCGAACGCTTCGGCCGCCTGCACGGCTTCTAGTTTTTCAACCGAACCCCTTTCCCCCAGGAGACGCATCATGGTGGCGATCAACAACGTGACCACGCTTGAGGTTCAGGACGGCATCGCCGTGCTGACCATCGACTCGCCCCCGGTGAACGCCCTCTCCGGGCCGGTGCGGCAAGGCCTTTATGACGGCATCCACAAGGCGCTGGCCGATGCGGAGGCCAAGGCAATCGTCCTCATCTGCGGTGGGCGGACCTTCATCGCCGGGGCCGACATTTCGGAGTTCGGCAAGCCCGGCGGCACGCCGACGGTCGGCCTCAACGAAACCTTTGAGGCGATCGAGAACGCCACCAAACCGGTCGTCGCCGCCATTCACGGTACGGCGCTGGGCGGCGGCCTGGAGGTCGCGCTGACCTGCCACTACCGCGTCGCGGTGCCGAGCGCCCGCGCTGGCCTGCCGGAGGTGAAGCTCGGCCTTCTGCCCGGCGCCGGCGGCACGCAGCGCCTGCCGCGTCTGGTCGGGGCCGAGAAGGCACTCGCCCTGATGACCTCGGGCGACCAGATCTCCGCCGCCGAGGCGGTGAAGTCCGGCGTCTTCGACGCGGTGGTCGAGGGCGATCTGAAGACGGGGGCGATCGCCTTTGCCAAATCGGTGGTCGGCAAGCCGTCGCCGCGCGTGCGCGACCGTGACGAGAAAGTCGCTGCCGACCGCGGCAACGCGGAACTGTTCGCCGCCTTCCGCAAGAAGAACGCCCGCGCCTTCCGGGGCCAGAAAGCGCCGGAACTGATCATCCAGTGCATCGAGGCCGCCGTGAACCTGCCCTTCGACGAGGGCATCGCGGTGGAGCGGACGCTGTTCGGCAAACTGATCGTCAGCCCGGAATCGGCGGCGATGCGGCACATCTTCTTCGCCGAGCGTCAGGCCGCGAAAATCCCCGACGTTCCCGACCAGACGCCGGTCCTGCCGGTGAAGAAGGTCGGCGTCATCGGCGCGGGCACGATGGGCGGCGGCATCTCGATGAACTTCCTCAACGCCGGCATCCCGGTCGCCATCGTCGAGATGAAGCAGGAGGCGCTCGATCGCGGTATCGGCGTGATGCGCAAGAATTACGAGAACACCGCCAAGAAGGGCCGCATTACCGAGGCCGACGTCGAGAAGCGCATGGGGCTGCTGACCGGCTCGCTGGAGCTTGAGAGCCTGAATGACTGCGACCTCATCATCGAGGCGGTGTTCGAGAACATGGCGATCAAGAAGGATGTCTTCGCCCGGCTCGACAAGGTCGCCAAGCCAGGCGCGATCCTCGCCTCCAACACCTCGTATCTCGACGTCAACGAGATCGCCTCGGCGACGGCGCGGCCGGAGAGCGTGATCGGCCTGCACTTCTTCTCGCCCGCCAACGTCATGCGGCTTCTGGAGATCGTGCGCGGCGACAAGACCTCGAAGGAGGTCATCGCGACATCGATGAAGCTCGCCAAGACCATCGGCAAGGTCGGCGTACTGGTCGGCGTCTGCCCCGGCTTCGTCGGCAACCGCATGCTCTCGCAGCGCCAGCAGCAGGCGAACGCGCTGGTCAATGAGGGCGCGATGCCATGGGACGTGGACCGCGTGCTCTACGACTTCGGCTTCCCCATGGGTCCGTTCGCGATGAGCGACCTCGCCGGCCTCGACATTGGCTGGTCGAAGGAGGCCTCCAGCAGCTCCACCATCCGCGAAGTGCTGTGCGAGATGGACCGCCGCGGCCAGAAGACGGGCGCCGGGTTCTACGACTACGACGAAAACCGCAACGCCAGGCCCTCGCCGGTGACCGAGAAGATCATCCGCGAGTTCGCCGCCAAGAGCGGCGTCAACCCGCGCGAGATCACCGACCAGGAGATCCTGGAGCGCACGATCTATCCGATGATCAACGAGGGCGCGAAGATCCTTGAAGAGAAGAAGGCGATCCGCGCCTCCGACATCGATATGGTCTGGGTGACCGGCTATGGCTGGCCGATCTATCGCGGCGGCCCGATGCACTATGCCGACCATGTCGGCCTGAAGACCGTGGTCGAGCGGCTGAAGGCCTATCAGGCGCAGATGGGCGACTTCTTCAAGGTCTCGCCGCTTCTTGAGAAGCTGGCGGCCGAGGGCGGGAAGCTGTCCTCCGTGTCGAACTGAAGGGAGAGCGCCCGGCGCTTGTGGCGCGCCGGGCGCACTCTCATCTCGATAAGCACAGCGACTAAGGCCCCGACATGACCGATCTCGCGACGCCGCTCGCCTTCATGCGTGGGCCGGCAATGAGCAATCGCTTCCTGCTCGCTCCGCTGACCAATACGCAGAGCCATGCCGATGGCACGCTGTCAGACGCGGAATTTCACTGGCTGACGATGCGTGCAAGAGGTGGCTTTGGGCTCACCATGACCTGCGCCGCCCATGTGCAGGCTTGCGGGCAGGGCTTCCCCGGACAGCTTGGCATTTTTGACGACAGGCACCTCGCGGGCCTCGCGCGTCTCGCCGGGGCGATCAAGGAGGCGGGCAGTCTCTCCTCCGTTCAGCTTCATCATGCCGGCCTCCGCGCGCCGGCCGGCCTGATTGGCCATGCGCCGGTCGGTCCGTCGGAGGACTCGGAGACCGGGGCACGGGCGCTCACGACGGCCGAAGTCGAGCGGCTGACCGAGGATTTCATCGCCGCTGCCCTGCGCGCCGAGCGCGCCGGTTTCGACGGCGTCGAGATCCACGGCGCGCACGGCTACATCCTCTGCGCCTTCCTCAGCCCCGAGCTGAACCGGCGCACCGACCGCTACGGCGGTTCGGCCGGGAACCGCGCCCGGCTCATTGTTGACATCGTGGACGGCATCCGCGCGCGCTGCCGTCCGGACTTCCAGCTCGGCATCCGCCTCTCGCCCGAACGTTTCGGCTTGCGCCTCGCCGAAATTGTGGTGCTGGCGACCCGCCTGACAGCCGCGGCGAAGATCGACTACCTCGACATGTCCCTGTGGGACGTCTTCAAGGAGCCGGTCGAGGACGAGTTCAAGGGCCGCACCTTACTGTCCTACTTCAGCGGCATCCCGCGCGGTGGCGTGCGCCTCGGCGCGGCGGGCAAGATCACCAGCGGCGGCGCGGCCCGCGCGGCCATGGCGGCCGGCCTCGACTTCGTCGTGATCGGGCGCAGCGCGATCCTGCATCACGACTTCCCACGCAAGGTGATCGCGGATCCGGACTTCACGCCTGCCGTGCTACCGGTAAGCGAGGCCCATTTGCGCGCCGAGGGTCTGAGCGATCACTTCATCGCCTACATGCGCAACTGGAAGGGCTTCGTTGCGGATTGAGGCGGCGGGGGAGAGCGAATGATCGAGCCTGAGTTCAAGATGGTCGAGGGCTGCGGCGTGCCGCTGCGCGTTGCGGCAGCCGGGACTGGCCCTCTGGTCCTCATGGTCCATGGCTTTCCCGAGTCCTGGTACTCGTGGCGGCATCAGATTGGCCCGATTGCGGCGGCGGGCTTCACCGCCTGCGCCATCGATGTGCGGGGTTATGGCGGCTCCGGAAAGCCGCACGCGATCGAAGCCTACGACATGGCGCACATGATCGCCGATGTGATCGCTGCCGCCGACGCGGTGCAGCCGGACGCACCGGTGATTCTGATCGGCCACGATTGGGGCGCGCCGATCGTCTGGAACACGGCGCTGACGCGGCCCGATCGCATCGGCGCGGTAGCGGCCCTCTCGGTTCCCTACACGGGCGTGCCGGATCGACCCTTCAACGAGGTCTTCGAAACGCTGTTCACAAGAAAGAACCGCTTCTTCTACCAAGCCTACTTTCAAGAGCCCGGCGTCGCTGAGGCCGAGCTGGAGGCCGACCCGCGCCGCTTCCTGCGCTGCTTCCTCTATGCGATCTCGGGCGACGCGAAGGCGGACAGCTGGCCGCGCAACAAGACTGCCGATGCGACACTGCTTGAGGGTCTGGAAGACCCCCAGCCATTTCCCGCATGGCTGAGCGAGACCGATCTCGACTACTATGTCCACGAGTTCGAACGCTCGGGCCTACGTGGGCCGATCAACCGTTATCGCAACCACGAGCGCGACTGGCGTTTCCTCCTTCCGTTCAAGGGCCGCACGATCGGCCAGAAGGCGCTGTTTATCGCGGGCGACCGCGACCCCGCCTTCAACATGATCGGTGGCGCCGACCCGGTTCCGGCGATGCGCGCCGCTGTGCCCGGCCTGCAGGGCATGCATGTCCTGCCCGGATGCGGGCACTGGACGCAACAGGAACGCCCCGGCGAGGTGACGGCGCTGCTTCTGGAGTGGCTCAGGGCGCTCTAAGCGCAAGTCTTCGGCGGATGGTATCCTCAAGCCGCTGCGGTCGCAGCGAGCGGCGCCGCCACCAGCCCGTGTTCAGGCTCTCGATGCGGCGCGTCTAGGCGGTGCTGGCGGGCCGGCCGATCACCCCGCGCGCCGCCAGTTCCTGCAGCCGGTCTTCCGCATAGCCCAGCATGTCCCTCAAGACCGAATCCGTATGCTGTCCTACCGTGGGCGGCGTCGCGAAGACGTCGCCGCGGCTTGAGGACATCTTCACCGGGTTGCCTGGTTCCTTGATGGTTGCGCCGCTGGGAAGCGCGACGGTGACCTTCATGTTCCGCGCCGCCGTCTGGGGCTCGGCGAAGGCCTGCGCCACGTCGTTGACGGGGGCAGCTGGAATGCGGGCCTCGGCCAGAACGGCCATCCAGTGTTCGCAGCTTTCCCGGGCGAAGGCGCGTTGTACGCGCTCTTCGATGAAGGCCTTTGCCACGAGCCGGCCGGGCTGACTAACAAATGCCGGATCGCGCAGGGCCTCGTCGTCGAGAATATCGACCAGCGCGGCCCAGAAATTGTCTGTAATGACCGCGACGATGATCGGCCGCGTTGTCGTGCGGAATGTGTTGTAGGGCACATGAACGAAGTGACCGTTGCCGTTTCGCTCGGTCAACTTGCCCGACATCAGGTTCATCGTGCCGATGTAGTTCAGCAGCGAGAGCTGGCAGTCGAACATGGATATGTCGATATGCTGCCCTCGGCCGGTGCGATTGCGTGCCTGCAGAGCCGAAAGGATGCCGATCACCGCGAACAGTCCGCCCCCCAGATCGCCGATCGGAATGCCGGCGCGGAGGTACTCGCCGCCCTCGGTGCCGGTCAGCGACATGCCGCCGCCCATGCCCTGAGCCACCAGGTCGAAGGAAGGCCAGTCCCGGCAAGGTCCGGTCTCGCCGAAACCCGAGATGGCGCAGGTGATGATGCCGGGGTTGCGCGCCGCGAGGCGCGGATAGTCGATCTCCAGCCGCTCGAGCACGCCGACCCCGAAGTTGGATACGACCACGTCGGCGTGAGCGACGAGATCGTAGAAGACATTTCGGCCAGCCTCTGACTTGAGGTCGATCGCAACGCTCTCCTTGTTGCGGCACAACGTCACGAAGTAGGCGCCCATGCCGTCTCGGGCATAGTCGGGATCGGTTTCCAGAAGACGACGCGTTCCTTCACCCTTCCCAGGCGGTTCCACCTTGATGGTGCGCGCGCCGAGATCGGCCATCAGCATCGTGCCGTAGGGTCCTGACAGCATATGTGTCAGGTCCAGCACGGTGATGTCGTCGAGCGCCCGCGGCGCCGATGTGGCGCCTTCGCTTCCGGTCAGTGTCATGGAGTGCCGCCTGTCTAGGCCTGAGACGGGGCCGGAGCCGCAGGATCCAGGAAACTGCGACCGGTATAGCTATCCGGTGCGGCGACCTCGACAATCGGATCGTCGCGATCATCGAATTCCAGCCGCAGCGCACGGCTCATTACCGCGTGCATGTCGTAGAGGCACGTCGTGTAGGTCAGCTCTAGGATCTGCTCATCGCTGAGGAAGCGCTTCAGGTTCGACATGACCGCTTCCGGCATCCGGCCGCGCATCAGGACGAGGTAGTCGACATAGGCCAGGATGGCGCGCTCCTGCTCGTCGAAGAGCGGGCTGACCTGCCACTCCTTGATCGCGTCGATCTTGTCCTCGGCCATTCCGAGGCCCCGGCACGACTTGCAGTGCTGTGAGTAGACGAACTGGCTCCCGATTGCCCATCCCGCGCGTGTCTGCCCGAGTTCTCGCAGCCTAGGATCGAGCAATCGCTGTGGATTGGCGTAGTAGCGAAACCCCCGCCCCGCGTGGTCGAGAATGTCAGGCACCAACGCGAACACGGTCCACCAGTTGCCGGGCGTGCCGGTGCGGGTGCCGGGCTCGGCAACTGGATCGCGGTCCGGCCCGAAAAGGAGATCGTACCACTCCGTAACGATCGACGATTTCGCTTCGCTGCGCGGCACTTGGCGAAGTCTGGGCATGGACGTCTCCTCTTCTCTTCCGCCTTGTCTGACTCACAATTGCATGCAAAGCAATCGAGCAGTATCAGATATTGGGTTGATTTCGGCGCATTCCCGGTGACTATGCATCCAAAATCCTATTGGAGCGCTTGGGATGGCTCAGCCCATACAAATCGTTGAGGTCGCTCCCCGCGACGGGCTGCAGAACGAGAAAGTCCTGCTCTCCGTCGACGAGAAGCTTGCCTTCATCGCGCGTCTGGAGCTGGCTGGGGTGACGCGCATCGAAGCCGTGTCCTTCGTAAATCCCGCCCGGGTCCCCCAGATGGCTGACGCCGAGGAAATCATGGCAGGCCTCTCCGCCCCGCATACCGGTTGCGTGCGCATCGGCTTGGCACTTAACCGCAAGGGTTGGGATCGTGCCGCTGCGTCCGGATGCGAGGAGGTCAATCTCGTGGTTTGCGCAAGCGATAGCTTCGGCATCCGCAATCAAGGAGCTACTGTTGCAGAACAGCTTGAAGGACTTCGCTTGATCGCTGCGCTGGCGACCGCGTCCGCGCCGCGCTTGACGGTGACGATCGCCGTCGCCTTCGGTTGCCCCTTTGAGGGCGAAGTTGCCCAACATCGCGTGGCTGCCATCGCCGCCGCCTGTGCGTCAGCAAACGTCGCCGAGATCGCGCTTGCCGATACCATCGGCGTTGCCGATCCGTGGTCTGTGCGCGATCGGCTAGCGGTTGTCCGCCGCGAGGCGCCTGCGACGCCCTTGCGCGTTCACTTCCACGATACCCGCAATACCGGTCTTGCCAATGCGGCGGCCGCGCTCGACGAAGGGGTTACGATTCTGGATGCAAGTTGTGGCGGCATCGGAGGCTGCCCGTTTGCGCCCGCCGCCACGGGCAATATCGCGACCGAGGACCTCGTCTACATGGCCGAGCGTGGCGGCTTTTCGACCGGGCTCGACCTCGAGGCTCTGATCGAGACCGCTGAGTGGATCGGCACGAAGCTCGGCCGGCCGCAACCGTCGGCCCTCGCACGCGCAGGCCGATTCCCATGACGGGGCCGATTGAGCTGTGTCGCAGAGCGGACTAGACACAGGACATGCAGGCTCTCGATCCATTCCACCTCGCATTTCCGGTGCATGATCTTGAGGCCGCGCGACGATTCTACGGCGGCTTGCTCGGCCTGCCCCAGGGCCGCTGCTCGGAAACCTGGATCGATTTCGATCTCTTCGGTCACCAGATCGTCGCCCACCTCAATCCCGCGATGAACCCGGCTCATCTCAGTCCGGTCGATGGCCACGATGTACCCGTGCCGCACTTCGGCGTCGTTCTGGAGTGGGATCGGTTTCAGGATTTGGCCCGGCGGCTTGCCGAAGCCGGCGTCGAGTTCGTCATTCCGCCCCATGTGCGGTTTGCCGGCCAGGTCGGCGAGCAGGCGACGATGTTCTTCTGCGATCCGTCCGGCAATGCCCTGGAGTTCAAGGCTTTCAAGGACCGTGGCGCTCTATTCGCGGTAGCGCCGCCCTCCTAGAGAATTTCCCGCACATCGGCCCATGAGAAGGTCCGCGGAAGCCGGCCGGAATAGCGAAGCGTGATGATCTCGGTGATCATTGCATGCAGATCTTCCACGGCACGGGTCGCCGCCACGCAGTCGCAGGCGCCGATGGCGCTACGGATGCGGTTGCACAACATATGCGCGCGCCTGCGCCCGTCTTCGGTGGATGCAAGGCCGCCCGACCTGCCGATAGCGGCAAGCGCTGGTATCGGAAGTCCAAACAGCGCATTGCCCGACGCCGCCGCCACGCCGACCCAAAAGTCGTGATAGGCGGCGAGAAACGCGCGGCCGTCGTGAGCAGCGTTGATGTTGGCGACGGCCTTGTCGAGGCCCGCCATGTTCATCGCCGAGCGTCGCATTGCGGCCTCGCCCGCGATGGCTGGTTCGATGATGCGCCTTCGGTCGCAACGCTGTCACATCGCGTATGGGATGCAATGGAGCCCTGCGAGTCGAGTTTGGCGGCGAGTCAATGTGTCGCCGTTCGAGAGTTTCCCAGACTTCCTCTTCGGCCTGCGCTCAAGGCGGATCGAACGGGGACAGGTGGCTGTGTTGTTCACGAACGAGGCGCCTCAGCCAAATCCTCAAGGATTTGATGCGGGAGGTGGCGGCGATGTCGCGGTGGATACACAGCCAAAGACGGCGGGTTAGCAGGACTTCATCGCAGCAGACACGCGTCAATCCATCGGCAAGGAAGCACGGAAGTATGCCGATTCCGCCGCCTGCCGCGATGATTTCGCGCTGGGCCCTGATCGAGGTGCTGGCGAGCGGCGGCCGGCCGCGGAGGCCGATTTCGGCCAGATAGTCCAGTTCCGGGGCGAAGATCAGGTCCTCGACATACCCGACCGCATCGCTGTGACGCAGGGCCCCGATCGATGACGGCTCGCCCCGCCGGGCGAGATACCCGGGCGCCGCATAGAGCGCCAGCTGATAGTCGCAGAGCGGCTCGACGGTCAGCCGGCCCTCGCTCGGCGGCGAAAGCGTGACGGCCATGTCAACTTCCCGCGTTGCAGGAGACAGGAGGCCGGGATTGGCGACGAGTTCGATCTTCAGGTTGGACCGTTCGGCCCTCAGCCGGGGCAGGGCCGGCGCCAGTATCGCCGTACCGAAGCCCTCGGCGACGCTGATCCGGACCGTGCCGCCCGCGGCGTCCCGCAGGCCCTCCTCCAGCGTCGCCAGCATGGCCGTCTCGGCAGAGGCGGCCGAGCCCTGAAGCCTTGTCCCGGCGGCGGTGAGCGTCAGCCCCGTCGCCGACCGGACCATCAGCGTTGCGCGCAGCACGGTTTCCAGCCGGGCGACCCGCCGGCCGACCGTCGCCGCGTCGATGCCCAGCCGCCGACCGGCCGCGGTCAGCGACCCGGCCCGCGCCGCCGCCAAGAAAACCCGAATGTCGTCCCAATCGACCGCTGCCATTGCATTTCCGCAAGACAATACCCGCAAGAACGCAATACCTCGCCCCGCCCGGCGATGATAGCGTCCTGCCAACACCTGCGATCAACGAACGGGAGCGGCGCCCTATGCGCGACATTGCACACTACCTCTCCGGCAAGACCTTCGTGGGCGGCGGCAACCGCTATGGCGACGTGTTCGACCCCAATACCGGCAAAGTGCAGGCTCGTGTTCGCCTGGGCGGGGCAACCGAGGTCGCCGCCGCCGTAGACGCCGCCAAGGCGGTTCAGCCGGAGTGGGCGGCGACCAATCCGCAGCGGCGGGCCCGGGTCATGTTCGAGTTCAAGCGCCTGCTCGAAGCCCACATGGACGATCTCGCCCATATGCTCTCCGCCGAGCACGGCAAGGTGATCGCCGACGCCAAGGGCGACATCCAGCGCGGCCTTGAGGTCATCGAGTTCGCCTGCGGCGCCCCCCATCTCCTCAAGGGCGACTACACCAGCAATGCCGGCTCCGGCATCGACGTCTATTCGATGCGCGTCCCGCTCGGCGTCGTCGCCGGCATTACGCCGTTCAACTTCCCGGCGATGATCCCGATGTGGATGTTCGGGCCCGCCATCGCGGCCGGCAACGCCTTCATCCTCAAGCCGTCCGAGCGCGACCCCTCGCTGCCGGTGCGGCTCGCCGAGCTGATGACGGAAGCCGGCCTGCCGGACGGCGTGCTGAATGTCGTCCACGGCGACAAGGAAGCGGTCGACGCCATCCTCGATCATCCCGACATCAAGGCGGTCAGCTTCGTCGGCTCATCGGACATCGCCCACTACGTCTACCAGCGCGGCGTCGCGGCGGGTAAGCGCGTCCAGGCGATGGGCGGCGCCAAGAACCACGGCATCATCCTGCCCGACGCCGATCTCGACCAGACCGTCGCCGACATCATGGGCGCCGCCTTCGGCTCGGCCGGCGAGCGCTGCATGGCGCTGCCGGTGGTCGTGCCGGTCGGCGAGAAGACCGCCGAGGCGCTGCGCGCCAAGTTCGTCACGGCGATCGCCGGGCTGAGGGTCGGCGCCTCGACCGACAAGGACGCCCATTACGGCCCGGTCGTCACAGCCGCGCACAAGGCCAAGATCGAGAACTACATCGAGTTGGGCGTGCAGGAAGGCGCGGAGCTGGTGGTCGATGGGCGCGGCTTCCGGATGCAGGGCCTCGAAGACGGCTTCTTCGTCGGCCCGACGCTGTTCGACCATGTAAAGCCCGGCATGAAGACCTATCAGGAGGAAATCTTCGGCCCGGTGCTCCAGATGGTCCGCGCCGAGAGCTTCGAGCAGGCGCTCGAGCTGCCCTCCAAGCATCAATACGGCAACGGCGTCGCCATATTCACCCGCAACGGCGAAGCGGCGCGCGAGTTCGCCGCCCGCGTCGAGGTCGGCATGGTGGGCATCAACGTGCCCATCCCTGTGCCGCTCGCCTATCATACCTTCGGCGGCTGGAAGCGCAGCGCCTTCGGTGACGTCAACCAGCACGGGCCGGAAGGCTTCCGCTTCTTCACCCGCATCAAGACGGTGACTCAGCGCTGGCCGGCCGGCGGGCCGGTATCCGACCAGAGCTTCGTCATCCCGACGATGAAGTGAGGCCAGCCATGTCGCATGTCGCCTTCATCGGTCTGGGCAATATGGGCTCGGGCATGGCCGCCAACCTGATCAAGGCGGGCCGCGAGGTCCGCGCCTTCGACCTGTCGGAGGCCGCGCTCGACGCGGCGGCGAAAGCCGGGGCCGTTAGGGCCGCCAGCGCCGCCGAGGCGGCGCGGGGCGCGGCGGCCGTCATCACCATGCTGCCTGCCGGACGGCACGTGAAGGCGGTCTACGAGGACGGCATCTTCGCCGCCGCCGATCCCGCCGCCATCCTCATCGACTGCTCCACCATCGACGTGGCGACCGCCAAGGCGGTGGGCGCGGCCGGCGCGGCGCGGGGGTTCGCCATGGTCGACGCGCCGGTTTCCGGCGGCATCGCCGCGGCCTCCGCCGGAACGCTCACCTTCATGGTCGGCGGCGCGCCGGAGGCCTTCGCGCGCGCCGAACCCTATCTGGCGCAGATGGGCAAGGCCGTCATCCGCGCGGGCGAGAGCGGGGCAGGGCAGGCCGCCAAGATCTGCAACAACATGCTGCTCGCCGTGAGCATGATCGGCACTTGCGAGGCCTTCACGCTGGCGCAGAAACTCGGCCTCGATGCCCAGACGTTCTTCGACATTTCGTCGAAGGCTTCCGGACAATGCTGGTCGATGACGTCGTATTGCCCGGTGCCCGGCCCTGTTCCGGCGGCGCCCTCGAACCGCGACTTTGAAGGCGGGTTCGCCGCTGCGCTCATGCTGAAGGACCTGAAACTCGCGCTCGAGGCCGCCCAGGGCGTCGAGGCGAGCGTGCCGATGGGCGCCCAGGCCGAGGCGCTCTACCAGCTCTTCGCCGGCCTCGGCGGCGCGGGCAAGGATTTCAGCGCCATCGTCAAGCTGCTGGACGGCTCCTGGCGCTAAGCCGAGAGCGGGCGGGAGATGCTCAATCTGCTTGCGTCCGGTGTTCCCGTCGCCGAACCTAGGCATTGAGCCGCCGTAGAGCGGTCTGCCTATCGATCGCCCCAGGGAGGCAAATCCATGAGCGAGACCGCTGCGGCCGGACCGGCCGCGCCAGCGCCGATGTCGGCTGCGTATCGCCGCTATGCGCTCAGCGTCCTGCTCGTCATCTACACGCTGAATTTCCTCGACCGGCAGATCATGTCGGTGCTGGCCGAACCCATCAAGAACGACCTCGGCCTGACTGACACGCAACTCGGACTGATGACGGGCCTTGCCTTCGCAGTCTTCTACACGGTGCTGGGCATTCCCATCGCCCGCTTTGCCGAACACGCCAATCGGCCGCTCATCATCGCGACGGCGACGGCGGTCTGGAGCGCCTTCACCGTGCTGTGCGGCTATGCGCAGAACTTCGTCCAGCTTGTCGTCGCCCGGATCGGCGTCGGCGTCGGCGAGGCCGGATGTACGCCCCCCGCGCACTCATTGATCGTCGACTACACGCCGAAGGAGAAGCGCGCCTCGGCGCTGGCCTTCTATTCCCTCGGCACGCCATTGGGCGGCCTGCTCGGCATGGTGCTCGGCGGACTGGTGGCCGACGCCTATGGCTGGCGCGTCGCCTTCCTGGTGGCCGGCGCGCCCGGCGTCGTCATGGCGCTGGTCGCCGCCTTCACGCTGGTGGAACCCCGCACGAAGCTGAAAGCCGCCCTGGAGGCCAAGCGGGCCGCGGCGCCGTCATTCGGGGATGCGATGCGCGAACTGCGCACCAAGCGCACCTTCTGGCTGGTCGCCTTCGCGGGCGCCATCAAGGCGTTCATCGGCTACGGCTCGGCCGCCTTCATCGTATCGTTCTTCCTGCGCAACCACAGCGCCGAGCTGGCCGAGGTCTCCGCCTCGTTCGGCTTGAAGCCGCTCGGCTTCGTCGCACTTGTGCTCGGCGTCGTCGCCGGCGTTGCCGGCGCCGCGGGGACCTGGCTCGGCGGCTTTCTGGGCGACAGGTTCGGGGGGCGCGACCTGCGCTTCAACATGGCGATGCCCGCCATCGCGACGCTGGTCTCGATCCCCTTCTATGTGTTCGGTCTGCTGACCGAAAGCCTGGTCGTCGCACTCGTGGTCCTGGCGATCCCGCCGATTCTCAACACGCTGTGGTACGGTCCCGTCTACGCGACGGTTCAGGGCCTGGTGCGCCCCGAGACGCGGGCGACGGCGGCGGCCATTCTTCTCTTCATCATCAACCTTATCGGCCTTGGGCTCGGACCGCTGGGGATCGGCATCATCAGCGATCTTCTGGCTTCAGCCTTCGGCCTTGGCGTCAACGACGGTCTGCGCTGGGCTCTGATCGTATTCTACTGCCTTGGCGCGACCGCCTTCATCCTGTTCTGGGCGGCCCGCCGCACGATCCGCGAAGAGATGGTGAGCTAGCGATGTCCGATCAAACCGCCGGCCCCGCGCCTGCGCCGCTGGCCCCCGCCTATCGCCGCTATGCGCTGGGCGTCCTCCTCGCCATCTACACGCTGAACTTCCTCGACCGCCAGATCGTGACGATCCTGGCCGAACCGATCCGCAACGATCTCGGCCTCAAGGACTGGCAGCTCGGGATGATGACGGGCTTCGCCTTCGCGCTGCTCTATACGGTCATGGGCATTCCCATCGCGCGCTACGCGGAGCGCGCCAACCGGCCCTTCATCATCGCCACCGCGACCGCCGTCTGGAGCCTCTTCACGGTCTTCTGCGGGATGGCGACGAACTTCGTCCAGCTCATCCTCGCGCGCGTCGGCGTCGGCATCGGCGAGGCCGGGTGCACGCCGCCGGCCCACTCGCTGATCTCCGACTATGTGCCGAAGGAAAAGCGCGCATCGGCAATGGCGTTCTATCATCTGGGCACCCCTCTCGGGTCGCTGCTCGGTCTCGTGATGGGCGGACTTGCGGCCGACCTGTGGGGCTGGCGCACTGCCTTTCTCATCGCCGGCGTGCCCGGCATTGTGATGGCGGTCGTCGCCTTCACGACGCTGAAGGAACCGCGCCGCGACCTTCCCCGCGTGACCGCCTCGGGCCCCTCTCTGGCCGACGCGCTGCGCGAACTGGCGGCCAAGCGGACCTTCTGGTGCCTGGCCGTGGCGGCCGCCCTGATCGCCTTCAACGGCTACGGCTCGGCAGCCTTCATCGGCTCGTTCTTCTTTCGCAACCATGCCGGGGAACTGACCGAACTCGCCGCCTCGATCGGGCTGCAGCCGATCGGCTTCCTGGGCCTCGTGCTAGGCCTCTCCGGCGGAATCGCCGGCATGTTCGGAACCTGGTTCGGCGGCTGGATCGCCGATTGGCTGGGCCGCGAAGACCTGCGTGCCCATATGGTCGTGCCGGCCGTTGCCGGACTTGCCGCCATCCCGATCTATGTCGCAGGCCTGCTGCTGGACTCGGCCGTTGCCGCCATCGTCGTCCTCACGATCCCGACGATCCTCGCCTCGCTCTGGTATGGCCCGGTCTATTCCTCGGTGCAGGGCCTCGTGCGGCCGCAGACCCGGGCGACCGCCTCGGCGATCCTGCTCTTCATCATCAACCTGATCGGGCTGGGCCTCGGACCACTGGGCATCGGCATGCTCAGCGACGTTCTCGCCGGCCCCTATGGCATGGGCGCCGGCGAGGGGATCCGGTGGTCGCTGATCATCTTCAGCCTGCTCGGGCTGTTTGCCGCCGCGCTCTTCTGGATCGCCCGCCGGACGATTCGCGAGGAGACGGTCGGATAGTCGGACAGGGAAGGAGCGGCGGATCGCTCCACCGCCCAATCGACTTTGCCCTGGCGCGTCCTGCTGCGCGCAGGCCTAGTGATCGCGTTTGGCGTTCTTGCCGAGGAACCCGAACAGATGGCCCGCCACGTTGCGCATCTGGATCTGTTCCGAGCCTTCCGTGATGCGATAGCGGCGGTGGTGGCGATAGATGTGCTCGAACGGCTTGTGGCGCGAATAGCCCATGCCGCCGTGTACCTGCATCGCCCAGTCGGCCGCCTCGCAGCAGAAGCGGTTCGCCCAGTAATTGCACATCGAAACCTTGTCGGAGAGTTGGACCTGGATCTCCGGGCCGGTCATCTGGTCCATTTCCCACGCCGTCTTCTGAATGAGCAGGCGCAGCATCTCGGCCTGGGTCATCAGCTCGACCGTCGGGAACTGGATCGCCTGGTTCGACGACAGCTTCTTGCCGAACGGCTTGCGCACGTTCGAGTAGTCGATCGCCTCGTTGAGGCAATAGACGCCCGCGCCCAGCGACGAGGCCGCCTGGCGGATGCGGTTCTCGTGAACGAAGTGCCGGGCGAGCCGCAGGCCGTCGTCGAGCGGCCCGAACAGAGCCTCGTCCGGCACGCGGACGTTCTTGAACGTCACATGCGCGTGGTCGGTCGGCATGTTGAACGTCCAGTAGTAGAACTCGACGTTGACGCCGGGTGCATCCATCGGCACCAGGAAGCAGGAGATGCCCTTGGCGTCGCCGGCCTTGCCGCTGGTCCGGCAGAACACCATGTCGTGGCTGGCAACGTGCACGCCGGTGTTCCACATCTTGGCGCCGTTGATGATCCAGCCGTCGCCGTCCTTGACGGCGTTGGTCTCCATCCAGGTGGCGTCCGAGCCGTGTTCAGGCTCGGTGAGACCGAAGGCGGCGCGGTGCGTGCCGGCGAGGGCGCCCTTGATCCACTCCTCGGCCTGGCCCGGGCGGCCGAAGTCGCGGAACATCAGGATCTGCGGGAAATTGCCGACGATCGAACTCTCGTTCTGGAGATCGTTGTGGAGGCCAAGCCCCTTGGCGGCCAGGTGCTCGCGGATGATCGCCATCGCCAGATTGCCGATGTTCCTGCCGCCGTATTCCTCGGGCAGCGCGAGGCGCAGGAAGCCGGCGCGATCGGCGCGGCGGCGCATCTCGCGCAGCAGCTCCTCCCAATCGTGGCGCGGCTTGCCGTCGTTGTCCCAGTCGGTGCGAGCGTGTTCGCGGCGGTGGTCGAAGAAGCGCTCGTTGTCGTCCTGCGCCTGGAGCGGTTTGATCTCGGCCTCGATGAAGGCGTCCATCTGGGCCAGGAGGTCCTTGACGTGCGGGGGGATCGAAAAGTCCATCTGGGCGTTTCCCTTGCGTTATTCGATGTCGATCGAGACAGCTTAGACGCGCGGAGCAGCGCTGCGCCAGCCATGTCGGCCGATCTCGTCTCGCGCTGCAGCATTGCGGCCGGGGCGGATGGCCTCGCGATCCCGATGACGCATCTCCAAGATCGACGCGGCCGCCCGGCTCGGCTATTCACCGCGCGCCGTGACCGAAGCAAGCACACGCATCGAAGGCGAGATCGTCTCGTGGGACGACGAGAAGGGGTTCGGCTTTGCCGCCGCCCCCTCGGTCGGCGGCGACATCTTCGTGCACGCCAAGTTCCTGCGCGCCCGCCATGTCCGACCGGCGATCGGCGACCGCGTGACCTTTGTCCTCGCCGAGGGCCGCAACGGCCGAGCGGCCGCAACAGACATCCAGATCGTCGGCGCGCCGCCCGCCCAGCCGCCCCGCGCGCCGGCGTCACGAGCATCCAAGGAGCGCCTCTCGGCGCTCGACGTCTCGCGGCTTGCAGCCGCCGTAGCGCTCCTCCTTGTCGTCGCCGCTGCGGTCGTCGCAGGCCGGGCGCCGGCCTGGGTGGCCGGGCTCTATGCCGGGATGGGCATCGTCTCGGGTCTCCTCTACTGGGTCGACAAGCGCTATGCGGTCGAAGGCCGCCTTCGGGTGCGCGAGATGTCGCTGCACCTGTCGGACATCCTCTTCGGCATCGCCGGCGGTCTGTTCGCGCAGCACGTCTTCCGCCACAAGACGCGCAAGCTCTCCTTCCGCTACATCACGCGCCTGATCTTCCTGACGCACGCCCTGCTGCTGACGGCTGTCCTGAGCGGCATGATTCGCTTTCCCTGAATCGACCGCTTGCCGGGCGCGCGCTGGGTAGTGATGATGCGCTGGAGGAAACGGAGAATCGTCATGAAGAACCTGGCCACCGGCACCCTCGCCGCTGTCCTGCTCTGCGGCACGGCGATGGCTGTCGACCTGATCAACAAGGACAGCCAGACCTATGCGATCAAGGTGAAGACCGGTTCGTCCACCATGAGCGCCTCGATCTCGGGCGGCACCACCAAGGGCGGCATCTGCTCGGACGCCTGTACCATCATCGTGGAGGATGTGGGCGAGATCGATGCCGAGGGCGACGACGACGTGATCATCAAGGACGGCGACCTCAGCGTGGACTGACGGCAGGCGGCGCTAGCCTTCGCCGGCCGCATATTCGAGCAGATCCCCCGGCTGGCAGTCGAGAGCTTTGCAGATCGCATCCAGTGTCTCGAAGCGGATGCCCTTCACCTTGCCGGTACGCAGCAGCGACAGATTGGCTTCGGTGATGCCGATCTCGGCGGCGAGGTCCTTGGCCCGGCGCTTGCGCAGCGCCAGCATCACGTCGAGCCTGACGACGATCGCCATGGCGCTAGACGATCTCGTCGTTGTCGGACTTGACCTGCCCGGCGACCGTCAGGACGTCGCCCAGCACCCGCGCAATGGCGATCAGGATGATGCCGAGACCGGCCAGCGTCACGATGGGGGCGTCGAGCTGCCAAGCCAGCGGCCCGCCGCGCTCATTGACCCACGCGATCAGGGTCGGGGCGAACAGTGCGCTCCAGACCGCCGCCGCGATCAGGCACTCGCCGATGCGCCCGAACAGCTTCATCGTCGCCGGCGCCCAGACCGCGCCGTCCTCGACGCGCTTCAGATAGGACTGGGCCTCCCACAGCGCCCAGACCAAGGCGATCGCCGGCCCGGCCAGGATGAGTCGCGGCCCGACTTTCTGAAGAACGCAGAGCGCCGAGAACTGCCTTTGCCCGTCGATCAGGACGTCGAAACATTCGCGCGAGACCGGCACCACGTCATTGGCGATCATCGCCATCCCGATCGCAAACAGCGTGATCGCGATCGGCCGCAGCGTTCTGGCCCTCTCCGCTGCCTTCTCGGCGGTTGCCGTCCATGCATCGGTCATGATCTCTCCTTCGATCCGAGTATCGAGGGGCAGCTATAAATTATCGCAACACGATAATCAAGCTCCGGGTTTCACTCCGGCTTCAAATTGTACCAGACGACCTGTTCGGAGGTCGCAAGCAGTTTGCCCGATGCGGTCCACAGCAGTGCCGTCTGATCGTGGAACCCGTCATGCCCAGCGCGGCAGTCCGACTCGACCAGGATGAAGTCCCCGCCGGCTTCCGCGAAGGCCTCGGGCGTAGCGTGGAAATAGACAGACATGGTCATCGTTGCGATGCCGCTCGGCGTCCCGCTCACCAGGAAAGCCCGCGGCACAGGCGCGTCGGCATGGGCGGCGAGCGAAATCCAGTCGAGCGGCCGGCCGTCCGCATCCCTGATCCAGGCGCGGCTTTCGGCCGTCGGGTTCTTCTTGAACGGCAGGCCGACGAATTGTCGCGCATCGTAGCGATTGAAGAAGGCCGGGCCGCGGCCCCCGAAACTCGGCCGCTCAGGGACCTCTTCGGGTCGCGGAGCGGGGGCAGGGGGCTTCATGCTGCCCATCGGCACGGTCGGACGGCGCAGTCCGAACGTCGCGACGGCATGCGCCACCGCGGCGCCGCTGCAGTCGCTGAACTCGGCGGTCCAGTGCTCGTTGGTGCGGCTGCGGCGCAGCAGCCGCGTCGAGCCATTCAAGGCGCCGTCAGCGCATCCGCCAAGGAAGGTCACCGTCAGGCTTAGCGGCTCGCCCTGTGGTCCCTGCTCGAGAATCGCCTTCATCAGCAACGCGGCGATCCAGCCACCATAAGGCCCGACCCGGTTGCCGTAGCCGGGACTGGTCGCGCCCTGCCAGGCACCATTCTCGCCCAAGGTGAGCTGAAGTGAGTTATCAAGTTCATAGCGGGCGCGCGTTGGCGCGCCGGTCGTTGGCATCATCGCAGCTCCGGGAGTGGCATTCGTCGCTTTATAGCGCGCGGCTCACGCCGCAACAGGCGTTTTGACCGGCTGCCCGGCGAAGTAGAGCGCCAAGTTCTCGAGCACCAGCTGTGTCTGCGCCTCGATCGCCCCGCGCCCGCCGCCGGCGACGTGGGGCGTCAGCACGACATTCGGAACGTCTGCCCATCGGGCGGCGGGGGTCGGTTCTTCCAGGAACACGTCCAACGCGGCGCCCGCAAGCCTGCCGTTCTTCAGCGCCGCGATCAGGGCGTCCTCATCAACTGTGAACCCGCGCGAGACGTTGATGAGATAGCCCTTGGGGCCGATCGCATCGATCACCTCGGCCGAGATGATCCCCCGGCTGGTCTCGTCGGCACGTCCCGCCATGAAGATGACATCGCGGTCGCGGGCGAGGTGGAGGATGCTGGCCGCTCGCGGAAAGGCGATGTCGGGCTTGGGGTTAGGGCCCCACCACGCGACAGTCACGCCGAAACCCGGCAGCCGTTGCGCGATGGACCGGCCGATGGCGCCCATGCCGACGATCCCCGCCTTCAGCTGGCGCAGCGAAGGCCCCAGGGCGCCGCGGTCGCCGCGTTCCCAGCCCCCGCCCACGACGCGCTCGTGCCCGCGCACGATGTCGCGCACGAGCGCGATGAAGAGGCCGAGCGCATGGTCGGCGACATCCTCGTTGTTGACGTTGGGGCAATTGGTGACCGTGACGCCGCGCGACCGGGCATGGGCGATGTCGATGCCGTCATAGCCGACCCCGAAGCAGCAGATCAGGCCGAGTCGCGGCATGGCCTCAACCGTTGCGTGCGGCAGCTCGCGCCCGCCCATCACCAGCAGGGCCGCGAGGTCGGGATGCGCGGCCGCCATGGCCGCGTCGCTGTCGTAGTCGTCGCGGCTGACCAGATCGTAGGCGCCGCCGGCGCGCCGCATGAGGCCCAAGAGCGGCCTGGACATGATTCCGATCTTCCTGGTCACGCTCGCCCCTCGATCATCGCAATGGATGCGAGTGTAGAGGTTCAGGCCGTGCCGGGGGAAGCGGCGGCGCTATCGGGCGGGGCAGGTCGCGTCCGAGGCATGCGCCGCCGGGCGCTTCATGCCGCATCCGCCAGCGTCATGCGGGCGATCTCGCGCGCCGCCGCCTTGGCCGCTGCGCGTTCAACGCGGCGAAAGGCGTCGAGCACCGTCCGGCCGCGCCGCGTCAGGTGCGCCCCGCCCCCCTTGGCACCGCCGGCGGCCGTCTCGACGACGGCCTCGCCGAACACCGCCTTGAGATCGTCGATCAGCAGCCAGGCGCGGCGATAGGACATCTCCATCGCCCGCGCCGCGGCCGAGATCGAGCCGGTCTCGGCGATCAGTTCCAGCAGCCGTGCCTTGCCGGGACCGATCGACGCGCCGGGCCTGAGATCGACTCGAATGGATAGCGTTGGCATGGACTGACGCTATATACGGAAGGATATAACGGCAAGACCGGATGGCGACTCATGAAGTACGTTCTCGCGCTCCTCGCCACCTGCATCCTCGCCCTGGCGCCGGCGGCCGGCGCCGCTCAAGCCGCAAGGCCGGTCGTCTTCGCCGCCGCCAGCCTCAAGGGCCCGCTCGACGAGGCCGCGGCCGCCTTCAGGGCGGAAAGCGGCGTTGAAGTGACGATTTCCTATGCGGGCTCGAACGCGCTCGCCAAACAGATCGAGGAAGGCGCACCGGCCGAGATCTTCATCTCGGCCGACGAGGACTGGATGAACGCCTTGCAGGAGAAGGGCCTGATCAGGCCGGAAACCCGCATCGATCTCCTCGCGAACGAACTCGCCCTCATCGCGCCGGTCGCCAGCACGCTGTCCCTGACGCCGGCGGCAGGCTTCCCCATCGCCGCCGCGCTCGGCGAGGGCAAGCTCGCCATGGCCGACCCGGACGCCGTGCCGGCCGGCAAGTACGGCAAGGCCGCGCTCACGGCGCTGGGCGTCTGGGACGGCGTCGCCGCAAATGTCGCGCGCACCGAGAACGTCCGCGCCGCGCTCGCCTTCGTCGCCGCCGGCGAAGCCTCGCTCGGCATCGTCTATGTCACCGACGCGAAGGCGGAGCCCAGAGTGAAGACGCTGGGCGTCTTCCCGGCATCGAGCCACGATCCGATCCTCTACCCGGCCGCCCTCACCCGAACGGCGACGGCGGCTTCGGCGCAGTTCCTCGCCTACTTGCGCGCCGAGGCCGCGACCGCGATCTTCGCCGGGGCGGGATTCGGCAAACCGGCGCGTTGATGGACCTCTTCGGTGCGGCAGAGTGGGAGGCGATCGTCCTCAGCCTGCGCGTCGCCTTCTGGTGCACGCTGGTTGTGCTGCCGTTTGCCGTTGCGGTGGCCTGGCTGCTGGCGCGCACCGACTTTCCCGGCAAGCTGCTGGTCGATGCTTTGGTTCACCTGCCGCTGGTCGTCCCGCCGGTCGTCACCGGCTACCTGCTGCTGATCCTGCTTGGACGGCGCGGCCCGGTCGGCGCATGGCTGGAAAGCTGGTTCGGCATCGTGCTCGCCTTCAAGTGGACGGGGGCGGTGGTGGCCTCGGCGGTGATGGCCTTCCCGCTCGCCGTGCGCACGATCCGTGTCGCCATCGAATCGGTCGATCCGGCGATCGAGCGCTCGGCCCGCAGCCTGGGGGCAGGGCGGATCCGCACGTTCCTGGTCGTCACCCTGCCGCTGGCCATGCCCGGCGTGGTCGCCGGCGCGGTGCTCGCCTTCGCCAAGAGCCTTGGCGAATTCGGCGCGACGATCACCTTCGTCTCGAACATTCCCGGCGAGACCCAGACCATTCCCACGGCGATCTACGCCGCGATCCAGACCCCGGGCGGGGAGTGGCAGGCGCTGCGGCTGACGCTGATGGCGATCGCCCTCTCGGTGCTCGCGCTCATCGTGTCGGAGTGGTTCGTCCGCCGCCTTCCGAAAAGGGCCGCGGGTCGGCTAGACTGACGCTCATGCGCCTGCGGACGCCGCGTCACATCCTGCCGGAAAGCTGGCGCGCGGTCCTGCAGCGCCTCTGGGGCGTCTTTGCGCCCATCCGCAACGCGCTCGAACGCCTGCTGCTTCACGACGGCTTCGAAATCGCCGGCTACATGGCCTTCTCGACCCTGCTGGCGCTGTTCCCCTTCCTGATCTTCCTGATCGCCTTTGCGGCCTTCTTCGACGCCGAGGGCGAGGCGAGAGAGGCAGTCACGCTGGCCTTCGGTGCGCTACCGGAACAGATTGCCGGAGCGATCTCCCGGCCGTTCACCGAGGCGTTGTCGATCCGCAGCCCGCAGCTCCTGACGGTCGGTGCGATCGTCGCCCTGTGGTCCGCGTCAAACGGCGTCGAGGCGCTGCGCACCGGCCTCAACCGCGCCTACGACACGCTGGAGACGCGCTCGATCGTCCGCCGCCGCCTGGAGAGCCTGGGCATCATCGCCTGCGTCGTCGCACTGGCGGTGCTGCTCGGCTATCTGACCATCGTCTCGACCGTGGCGATGACCAGCCTGCCCGATTATGCCCGCGAGGCGGCCGGGACGGTCGCGAACAACATCCTCACCCATTACCTCTCGGCCGGCGCGGCGCTGTTCCTGGCGCTGTGCATCGCCCATCTCTGGCTGCCCGGCGGGCGGCGGCGGCTCCACGACGTCATGCCGGGCGTCCTGGTCTCGACCTTGACGTGGCTCGCGCTCGCGGCCGGATTCACGGCCTATCTCGCCAATTTCGCCAGCTACGACGTCGTCTATGGCGGCCTTGGCGGCATCGCGGCGGCGATGGTCTTCTTCTACTTCACCGCCATCCTGATCCTTTTCGGGGCGGAGCTGAATCGTTCGCTGCGGCAGCACTTCGCGGCGAAATCGCTCACCCCCTATCTTGGCGACGACGGCTGAGATTATTCGAGGCGGCACTGGCCGGTCCCGGCCGCCGAACGACCGGATCCGCTCCGGCCGCTCGAAATTCGGGCTTGTATTGGCATCGAAATAACCGGGCGCCGGACGCGGCTGTGGCTCCAAAGCAACATGCTGCTATGCGATGACCGTCACAGATCGATAAGATTTGACCTCTTTGACGGTTCCGTGAAGTTTGGCGCCAACGGGCGTGCGCGGGGCTGCGCGCGCCCACCATCTATGCACTAGAGGGGGCTTCACTCGTGCGCTCAAAGTCGATTCTTGATTCCCTGTTGCTGTCCGGCGCCGCGGCCGTCGCGCTGAGCTTTGGCGCGACCGCATTCGCCCAGGATCCCGCTCCGGCCGAAAAGACCCCCGAGGAGATCGCCGCCGAGGAAGCCGCGGCCGCCGCGGCCGCCACCGCCGAGGGCGAAGAGGAAATCGTCGTCGTCGGCTCGCGCCTGCGCCGCGACACCTACAACTCGCCCTCGCCGATCCAGGTGATCACCCGCCAGGAGACGACGCTCGCCGGCTATTCGTCGACCGCCGCCGCCCTCCAGGGCACCGCGGTCACCGGCGGCTCGGCGCAGATCAACAACGCGTTCGGCGGCTTCGTCACGAATGGCGGCCCCGGCGCCAACACGCTGTCGCTGCGCGGCCTCGGCGCCGGCCGCAGCCTCGTGCTGATCAACGGCCGCCGCGTCGCCCCGGCCGGCACCCGCGGCGCGGTCGGCTCGGCCGACCTCAACGTGCTGCCCAGCGCCATCATCGACCGCATCGAAGTGCTTCGCGACGGCGCCTCGTCGATCTACGGTTCGGACGCCATCGCCGGCGTCATCAACGTGATCACCCGCAAGGACGTCGACGGCCTCGTCATCGAGGGCCAGTACAACTACGCCCACAACGGCGGCGGCGACCAGCGGAGCCTCTCGCTCGTCGGCGGCGCGACCGGCGACAACTGGGCGATCTCCGGCTCGGCCGAGTATTACGACCGCGAAGGCCTGGCGCTGAAGGACCGCGACTGGACCCTCTGCAACATCGACAACCGGATCAACCGCGTCACCGGCGCGCTGACCGACTTCATCGACCCGATTACCGGCCGGCCGAAGTGCTATCCGATCACCGGCACCGGCTCGAACGGCGTCACGATCAACACGATCGGCACGCCGACCCGCGCCGGCGTCGCCGCCCCCGGCGGCTCGGGCGCGAACTTCAACCGCTGGCGTCCGAATTCGGCCGTCACGACCGGCGTCGTCGGCTTCGAGGGCGTCGGCCCCAACCTCAACGTCCGCGACACGTTCGACCCGCGCACCCTCAACCGTTCGCTGATCTCCGGCGCGACGGTGATGACGGCCTTCGTCGAAGGCTCGTACGAGTTCGGCGGCGGCCACGAGATCTATTTCGAGGCGCTGGCCAACCGCCGCGAATCCGAGCAGGTCGGCTTCCGCCAGCTCTCGCTCGACTATGCGATGGGCAGCCCGCTGATCCCGGCGAATCTCGTGTTCCCGACCCGCTTCTCCGGGCCGACGCTGATCTCGAACGGTCTCGATGTCGGCATCCGTGCCTTCATCGGCTTCGGCAACGACAAGAGCGAGCAGGAAGTGGACTTCTACAAGTTCACGACCGGCGTGCAGGGCGAGACCGGCTTCGGCGACTGGAACTACGACGTCAACATCTCGTATTCGCAGTCAGACGCCCGCTACAAGTTCGACTCGTGGCTGACCGACCGCATGGCCAACTCGCTGAACGTCGTGGCGGCGCCGGTCGGCTTCACCGGCCCGGTCCGCGGCGGCCTGACATGCGCCATCAACCTGATCAACCCGGCGGAAAACTGCATTCCCGCCCCGCCGCTCTCCAGCCAGGTCATCGGCGGCGTGCTGCCGGAAGACTGGAAGGCCTACACCTTCGTGCCGGTCTGGAGCACCACCACCTATGACGAACTGGTCTTCTCGGCCGGCGTCGACGGCACGCTGTTCGAGATCTGGGACGGCAACCAGGTTTCGGCGTTCTTCGGCCTCGAGTACCGCACGGCCGAGATCGACGATACGCCGAACATCAACAGCCAGAACGGCAACCTCTACAACCTGACCTCGGCGGCGATCACCCGCGGCGAGGATTCGGTTCTGGAGATCTTCGGCGAAGTCGAAGTGCCGCTGCTGAAGGACCTGCCGGGCGCCCAGGAACTGACGATCAACGTCTCGGGCCGCTACACCGACTACGACTCGTACGGCTCGGACTGGACCTACAAGGTCGGCGGTCTCTACAAGCCGGTCGAGTGGTTCTCGCTCCGCGCCACCTATGGCACCTCGTACCGCGCCCCGGCGCTGTTCGAGCAGTTCCAGGGCGGCACCAGCGGCTTCCTGTCGAGCACCAACGATCCCTGCAACAACTGGGACCTGCAGGATCCGACCTCGCCGCGCTTCCTGAACTGCCAGTCGGAAGGCCTGCCGGTCGGCTTCACCGCGACCTCCAGCGTGGCGGTCATCACGGCCGGCGGCGCGGCCCAGGGCCTCGCGGCCGAGACCTCGGACAACCTCACGGTCGGCGCGGTCTTCGACTATGATTTCGGCGAGGAATTCGGCCGCCTGTCGTTCGCGGTCGACTACTACGACATCCAGATCGACAACGGCGTCAGCCGCGTCGGCGCCGGCAGCATCCTGCAGCTCTGCTACGACGACCCGGGCTTCCGCGCCGCCGGCAGCTGGTGCAACTTCATCGATCCGCGCAATCCGTCGTCGAATGCGCTGACCGTCTATGACAGCTACACCAACATCGCGACGGTGATCGTCGAGGGCATCGACTACAATTTGCGCTGGGAAGGCGATGTCGGTCCCGGCACGCTGCTCATCAACGCGCAGCTGACGCAGTACCTGGAGCAGAAGGACCGTCTGTTCGCCGACGAGGCGTTTGACGAGTACAACGGCTCGATCAACAACCCGGAATACACGGGCACGATCGACCTGACCTACACCTACGAAGGGTTCAAGATCCGCTACGGCCTCGAGTGGATCGAGGGCATGGACAGCTACGAGTATTTCGGCCTGGACGAAGCGACGACCTCGTTCCAGTTCCGCGTGCCGAACTACTACCTGCACAACGCCTCGATCCAGTATGTGGACGAGGATGCGCAGTGGAGCGCGACGTTCGGCGTGCGCAACATGTTCGACCAGGACCCGCCGCAGACCATGTCGTCGGGCGCCTACAACCTGGTCGGCAACGCGCCGCTCTACTCGGGCTACGACTATGTCGGACGCCAGCTGTTCCTGAACATCTCCAAGGGCTTCTGATCCCGACCGGATCGACGCTTTACGGCAAAGGCGGCGGGCAGAAATGCCCGCCGTTTTTCTTTTGCGCCCGGCGCTCGTGTGGCGATCCGGCCGCAGGCGAAACCTTTTCGCCAAATGCCGCCCGCCCGCTTGCTTTCGGCAGACGGCGCGGTTACACCCTCGCCTCCCGCGTCGGAGAGTAGCTCAGCCTGGTAGAGCACTGCTTTCGGGAGGCAGGGGCCGGAGGTTCAAATCCTCTCTCTCCGACCACTTCGTTTCAAAGGAACAAGGATGACCCGTTCGATGGATTACCCGCCCGCCTGATCTGCCGCCGGAACGCCTGGCGGCCGCTTCCCCTGACCCTTTCAGGACCCGCCAGACAATGACCGCAGACGCAGTTCAGGCCGCCCATCGGCCATCCTCCGCCCTTCAGCTTCCCCAGACCTATGCCGGCGAAATCGCAGCGACGCTGCGGCTGGCCTGGCCGCTCGTCCTGACGCAGCTCGCCTCGATGGCGATCGGCACCACGGACGTGCTGCTGCTCGGCCGCCTGGGGCCGGACGCGCTCGCCGCCGCGGCGCTGGGGCTCAGCCTCTTCTACCTGCCGATGATGTTCGGCTTCGGCCTCTCCTCGGCGGTCTCGCCGTTGCTGTCGCAGGCGATCGGCGCCGATCCCCACGGCCTCGATCCGGCCCGCCGCCGGTCCGACACCTCGAACGAGCTGCGCGCGCAATTGCGCGCCGCGCTGTGGGCGGTGGCGCTGGCGGCCGTGCCGGCCATGGCGCTGCTGCTGTTCGCGCGGCCGATCTTCGCGCTGCTCGGACAGGATGCGGCGGTGTCGGAGACCGCGGCGCTCTACGTGCTGACGCTGATCCCGGCGCTGCCCTTCATGCTGCTGATCGGCGTGATGCGGAACCTGTTCTCGGCGCTCAGCCGGCCACGTCCGGCGCTGTTCGTGACGATCGCCTGGATCGGCATCAACGGCCTGGCGAACTGGATCTTCATCTTCGGCCATCTCGGCATGCCGGCGATGGGCGTCGTCGGGTCCGGCCTTGCCACGAGCTGCGCGACGATCATCAGCGCCGCGGCGCTCGCGCTCTGCGTCGCCTATCATCCCGCGACCCGGGGGATGCGCCCCTTCGAGGGCCTCTTGCGCTTCGAGGGCCGCCGCGTGGCGCGCTTCGTCTGGCTCGGCCTGCCGATCGGCATGACCCTGTTCTTCGAGGGCGCGGTCTTCAACGCGGCGCTGTGGCTGGTCGGACTGTTCGGCACGGCGGAGCTGGCCGGGCACCAGATCGCCATCAACATCGCCTCGCTCACCTTCCAGGTACCGCTCGGCATCGCCTTCGCCACCACGGTGCGCACCGGCTATGCGGCCGGGGCGCGCGACTGGGCGGCGGTGCGGCGGGCGGGCCATGCGGGCATGCTGCTGGCGTTCGCCTGCATGGCCGTCACGGCGCTCGTGATGTGGACCTGGCCGTACTTCATCGCCGGGCTCTATCTCGACCTCGGCGATCCCAAGGCGGTGATCGCCGCCGGCTTCGCGGCGCAATACCTGATGGTGGCGGCGATCTTCCAGCTCGCCGACGGCCAGCAGGTGGCGGCCGCCTTCGCGCTGCGCGGCCTGAAGGACATGAACGTGCCGATGTGGATCGCCGGGCTGTCCTACTGGGCGGTCGGCTTCCCGATCGGCGCGGCGCTCGGCTTCTGGACCTATCTGGAAGGCCAGGGGGTCTGGATCGGCCTGGCGGCGGGGCTGGCCGTGGCGGCCGCCCTGATGACCTGGCGGTTCGAATACCTGACCCGCCATCGCGGCCGGTTCTGACGGTTGGGCAGGGCGCGCGGCCGGCGCCCCCTGATCCGGCCGCCACTTGCGCCGGCCGCTCCCGCGGGCATCAATCGCTCCCAACGAGAAACGGGGGAGCCAACGCCATGACGGCCTGCATCATTTCGGGCGATCGCACGCTGAGCCACGCCGACCTCCAGGCGCGCGCCGAGCGGGCGGCGGCCGGCTTCGCCGCGCTCGGCATCGGGCGGGGCGACGCGGTGGCGATCATGCTGCGCAACGACTTCGCGTTCTTCGAGGCCTCCGCCGCGATCGGCCAGCTCGGCGGCTATCCGGTGCCGGTCAACTGGCACTACACGATCGACGAGGCGGACTACCTGTTCCGCAATTGCGGCGCCAAGGCGATCGTCGTCCATGCCGATCTGCTGCGCGCCATCGAGCCGGCCCTGCCGGAGGGCGTGCCCGTGCTGGTCGTGCCGACGCCGCCCGAGATCGCCGCCGCCTTCCGCGTGTCGCCCGAGGAGGCGGCGGTTCCCGCCGGACGCACCGACTGGAACGCCTGGCTAGCGGGCTTCGAGCGCCGCGCACCGGAAGTCGCGGAACCGCCGGGGGCGATGATCTATACCAGCGGCACCACCGGACGGCCGAAGGGCGTCAAGCGCGCGCCGCCGACCGCGGAGCAGGCGGCATCGAGCGCGGCGACGATCGGCACGGTCTTCGGCCTTTTCAGCGCGCCCGCCGATCCGGGCGCGGCAAGGATCGTCTCGATCATCCCCGGGCCGATGTATCATTCGGCGCCCAACGCCTATAGCGGCCTCGCGGTCCGGGCCGGCGCCGATGTCATCCTGCAGCCGCGCTTCGATCCGGAGGATCTGCTGCGCCTGATCGAGAAGCACCGCGTCACGCATATCCAGATGGTGCCGACCATGTTCGTGCGGCTGCTCAAGCTGCCCGACGAGGCGAGGCGCAAATACGATCTCTCGTCGCTGAAGTTCATCGTCCACGCCGCCGCGCCCTGTCCGCCGCATGTGAAGCGGGCGATGATCGAGTGGTGGGGGCCGATCATCAACGAGTACTACGGCTCGACCGAGACCGGCGCGGTCGTCTTCTGCACTTCCGCGGAGTGGCTCGCCCATCCCGGCACGGTCGGCAAGCCGCTGCCCAACGTGAGGCTGCGCATCCTGGGCGAGGACGGCAAGGACGTGGCCCGCGGCACGCCGGGCGATCTCTATATCCGGCTGACGACCGGACTGGACTTCACCTATCACGGCGACGACGAAAAGCGCCGCAAGGCCGAGATGGACGGCCTCATCTCGGTCGGCGATGTCGCCTACGAGGACGCGGACGGCTTCATCTATCTCTGCGACCGCCGCAACAACATGGTGATCTCCGGCGGCGTGAACATCTATCCTGCCGAGATCGAGGCCGAACTTCTGAAAGTGCCGGGCGTTGCCGACGGCGCGGTCTTCGGCGTTCCCGACGAGGAGTTCGGCGAGGTGCTCTGCGCCGTCGTGCAGCCCTATCCCGAGGCCCGGATCGACGCGGCCTTCGTCCGCGCCGAACTCGCCAGGCACCTGGCGCGCTACAAGATTCCCAAGATCATCGACTTCCAGCCGACCCTGCCGCGCGAGGACAGCGGCAAGATCTTCAAGCGCAAGCTGCGCGATCCCTATTGGGAAAAGGCGGGCCGGACGATCTGAGCGCCGGCCCGCTTGCCGGCTTCAGGCAGCGAAGCTCGGCCGGGACTTCACCCGCTCGACGATCGCGGCGAGGTTCTTGTTCGCCGGGTCCAGCGGCTGGCCGACCATCGTGCCGAACACGACGAAGACGCCCGCCATGATGTCGGCCAGCGTGAAGCGGTCGCCGCAGAACCAGGTCCGGCCCGCGAGCATCGTGTCGATCCAGGCGAGGCGGTCCTTGGCGAGGGCCTTGAGGAACGGTGCGCCCTCGGGGAAGACGGGGATACGGCCGGTGAACAATTGCTGGCCCTCCGCCCAGCGGAAGCCCGTGGTCATCGGGACGATGACGTTCTCGTCGAACCGGCGCACCCACATGCGGGTCTCGGCACGTTCCTCCGGGGTCGAGCCGATCAGAGCGGGGGAGGGGTTCTTCTCCTCCAGGTACTCGCAGATCGCGGTGATCTCGTTGATGAACTGCCCGCCATCGGTCTCAAGGCTCGGCAGCTGGCCGGCCGTGTTGCGCCTGAGATGGGCATCCTGCCGGTTCTCCGCTTTCATCAGGTCCACCTCGACCTTGTCGAGCGCGAGGCCTTTCTCGGCGGCGAACACCCGGACGACCTGCGGATTGGGGCCGATCGAATTGTAGAACTTCATGAACTCCTCCCGGTTGGCTTTCTGGATTGACGCGCGCGGAGACTGGCGTTTCGCTCCCGCCTCCGCAAGAGTGCCGCCCATGCCCGTTACCGTCCCCGTCAACCGCAACTACGACCCTGTCTATGGCGAGGCCGTGGAGATGTCGCCGCTGGTGCGGCGCGTCCTGGCGCGCAACCCCTCGCCGTTCACTTTTCACGGCACCGGCACCTATCTGGTCGGGCGGCAGGCCCTCGCGGTGATCGACCCGGGTCCCGACGACGGCGACCACCTGGCGGCCATTCTCGCCGCCGCAGGAAATGCCCCGATCACGCACATCCTCGTCACCCACACCCATGCCGACCATTCGCCCCTGGCTGCCGCCCTCAAGGCGAAGACGGGTGCCTTGACCTATGCCTTCGGACCGCACGGCTCGCTGCGGGGCGGCGATCACGTCAGGCTGGAGGAAGCGGGCGACACGGCCTTCGTGCCGGATGTCGAGGTGCGCGACGGCGATCCGATCGAGGGCCCGGGCTGGTCGTTCGAGTGCGTCTTCACGCCCGGCCACACATCGAACCACATGTGCTATGCGCTGCGGGACGAGCGCGCCTTCTTTCCCGGCGATCACGTGATGGGCTGGTCGACGACGGTCGTCGGCGCGCCGGACGGCGACATGCGCGCCTACATGCATTCGCTGCAACGGCTGACCGAACGCGACGACGCCGTCTATTACCCGACCCATGGCGCTCCGATCGGCGGACCGCATGACGCGATGGGCCGCGACCCGCGCGCCTATGTCGAGACGCTCGTCGCCCACCGGCGCGACCGCGAAGACCAGATCCTGCAGTGCCTGGCGCGCGGCATCGATCGCATCCCCGACATGGTCGCCGCGATGTATGCCGACATCGACAGGCGCCTTCATCCTGCCGCCGCGATGAGCGTCTTTTCGCACATCGTCGCGATGACGGAAGACCGCCGCATTCTCACGGAAGGCCCGCCCAGCCCCGCCGGCCGCTTCCGCCTGCCCGCCGGCTAGCGGCGCCCGATCCGCCATGACCATCAAATCCACCAAGAAGAACAGAGGGACGAAACGAGCATGAAGATATCGCTGGAGGGCCGCGTCGCCCTCGTGACGGGCGCCAGCCGCGGCATCGGCCGGGCCATTGCGCTGGAACTCGCGCGCGCCGGCGCCGACGTCGCGGTCAATTACCGCCGCGAGGAAGCGGAGGCCGAGGAGACCGCCGCGGCTGTCAGGGCGCTGGGTCGCAAGGCCCGGATCTACCAGGCCGCCGTCGACGACGATGCCGCCTGCGCCAGCCTGATCGAGAGCGTCGTGGCCGATTTCGGCTCGCTCTCCATCCTCGTCAACAATGCCGGCATCGCCAGCCGCGGCCAGTCGGTCGCGGACACCGATCCCGCCGAACTGCGCCGCGTCGTCAACGTCCACGCCATCGCGCCCTTCGTCCTGTCCAAGCTGGCCATTCCCCATCTGCGCAAGGCGGGCCGCGGCGACATCGTGATGATCTCCAGCGTCGCGACGATCTACATGTCGGCGGGCGGCGTGCCCTACAACATGGGCAAGGCGGCGGAAGAGGCGCTCGCCCGCACGATCGCCAAGGAAGAACAGAAGAACGGCATCCGCTGCAACATCGTGGCGCCGAGCCTGACGGTGACCGAGATGGGCCGCCGCCTGAGCAAGGCGCGCGGCGCGAAGGACATCCACGACCTCGACGCCACCTCGCCGTTCGGGCGCGTGAGCGAACCCGAGGATGTCGCCGCCGCGGTCGTCTGGCTGGTCTCCGACGCCAACCCTTACGCCAACGGCCAGAAGATCAACATCGACGGAGGAAATTTCTGATGAGCGAGGATCGCATCACGATCGCCATCGACGCAGGCGTCGCCGACGTCCGCCTCGTGCGCACCGACAAGATGAACGCGCTGGATGACGCCATGTTCTCGGCGCTCGTCGCCGCCGGCGAGCGCCTCAAGACCGAGAAGGGCGTGCGCGCCGTGGTGATCTCGGGCGAAGGCAAGGCGTTCTGCGCCGGCCTCGACATGGGCAATTTCGGCAAGATGGCCGACGGTTCGCGCAAGGCAGGAGAAAGCAGCGCCGGCGGCAGCCTCGGCGAGCGCAGCCACGGCGAATCCAATCGCGCCCAGTACGTGGCGATGGTCTGGCGGGAAGTGCCGGTGCCGGTAATCGCCGCCGTCCACGGCGTCGCCTTCGGCGGCGGCTTCCAGGTCATGCTGGGGGCCGATATCCGCTATGTGGCGCCCGACACCCGTCTTTCGGTGATGGAGATCAAGTGGGGTCTCGTGCCCGACATGGGCGGTGTGGAACTGATGCGCCATCTCGCGCGCGAGGACGTGGTCCGCGAGCTGACCTATACCGGGCGCATCTTCTCGGGCGAGGAAGCCGGCGCCTACGGGTTCGCCACCAAGGTGACCGCGACCCCGCGCGAGGATGCTCTGGCGCTCGCCCGCGAGATCGCCTCGAAGAGCCCGACCGCCATCCGCGCCGGCAAGAGGCTGATGAACCTCGCGGCGCATGGCACGTCCGCCGAGATTCTGCTGGCCGAGTCGGTCGAGCAGCTCAAGCTGATCGGCAGCCCGAACCAGGTGGAGGCCATCATGTCCAATCTGCAGAAGCGGGCGGCGAACTACGCCGACTGACCGGAGGGCGTCATGGGCCGCGGCCCGTGACGCCTACCGCCGGCTGGCATGCGTGCGCGCGCCGTCCAGCGTGAGGAGTTCGCCGTAGAGATCCGGCCGGCGATCGCGGAACACGCCCCAGTTGAGCCGGACGCGCCGGTTGGCCTCCAGATCGAACGCGGCCGTCAGAACCGCCTCGTCCGTTCGGTTCGCTTCGGCGATCAAGCCGCCGTCGATCCCGGCGATGAACGACGAGCCATAAAAGGTGATCTCGGCGTTCTTGCCCACTTCGCGGCCGATGCGGTTTGAGGCGATCACCGGCGTCAAATTGGCCGCGGCATGGCCCTGCATGGTGCGCTGCCAGTGGGCGCTGGAATCGAGGGTCGGGTCGTGCGGTTCCGAGCCGATGGCGGTCGGGTAGCAGATGACGTCCGCCCCCTTGAGCGCCAGGATGCGCGCGACCTCGGGAAACCACTGGTCCCAGCAGATCGCCGCCCCGACCTTGCCGACCTTCGTCTGCCAGACGGGAAAGCCGGTGTCCCCGGGGTTGAAGTAGAACTTCTCATGATAGCCCGGGCCGTCCGGGATATGGGACTTGCGGTAGACCCCCAGCAGATCGCCATCGGCATCGATCATCGCCAGCGAATTGAAGAGCGCGTTGTTCTCGCGTTCATAGACGCTGATCGGCAGCACCACGCCCAGCTCGCGCGCGACGCTCTGGAAGTGATGCACGGCCGGGTTCTCGCCGATCGGCCGGGCGAGCTGCATATGGACGTAGTCGACGTCCTTGCAGAAGTACGGCGTCTCGAACAGTTCCTGCAGCAGGATCAGGCGCGCGCCCTCGGCCGCCGCCGTGCGCACCAGGCGTTCGGCGCCCGCGACATTGGCGTCGCGATCCCACGAGCAGGCCATCTGGGTGGCGGCGACGATCAGCTCGCTCATGCGGGGCCTTCGGGTCGGCTGGGACTCAGGGAGTGGTCGGCTTCGGCGTCGGCTGCGGGGCGCCTTCGGTCGCCGGTGCCGGAGCGGCCGGAGCGGCCTCGGCCGGGGTGGTGGGCGCGGGTGTTGCGGCGGCCGGCGCCGCAGGGCGCTGGATCCGCGTATAGGCTTCGCTCAGGCCCGCCGTCTTCACGCTGGCGGGAACCCGGACGCCGTCGCCGCGCGTATAGGCCAACTCGATCGAGGCGGCAGCCGCGAGCTTCGGGAAGTTCTCTTCCGTCACGAGCAGGATGGCGTTGCAGCTGATCTGATCGCAGGCGGTGAACTGGAAGGCGACCGGCTCGTCGCCGGGCAGGTTAAACTCGAGCCCCATGCCCAGGTCGATCCCCAGGGGGGCGCGCACCAGAAGGGCCCGCTGCCCATCGACGTCGTAGCCGGCAACCATGCTGAGCACGATCTGCCCCTGCGGGTTCGTCACGTCCTGGATCGCCGAACAGTTCTGCCGCTTGTCGGGCGTCTCCTGGCAGATCAACGTCCAGGCGCCGATCGTCTCGGTCGTCACGCCGGGAGGCAGCTGATTGGGCTCGGCACGTTGTTGCGGCGCTGCAGCGGTCGGTACCGGCGCGGCCGGCTGGGCCGTGTACTGGCCCGCGAAATACCCCAGCGTGCCGGCGGCAATGGCGGTGGTGACGATGGCGATCGCCCAGGGAAGGGCGGATGACGATCCGTTGGACAAGGGCGCGATCCGTTCTGCAAGGGGGGCGCCGGGGGCGCTTCGCCGTCCTTTGGCCGGTTTCTCGGCCGGGGGCAAGCCTGCTGCTGGCGCGAATTGCCGACTCGCGCCGGACGTCCCTTTTTGGCAAGTTTCCGTCATGACCGCCGCCTCGCCCGATTTCGCGTCCGGCTCGCCCTCTCCTGCGGAGCCCGCGGTGTGGGCCGCCGCGTTTGTCGCAGCGGCGCTCGTTGCCGTCTCTGCCGTCGCGCTCGCACCGCTCGCGGCCTATGTCTGGCTGATCGCGCTGTTCGGGCTGCCGCATGTGCTGGCCGAGATCCGCTATTGCGACGAGCGCTTTTCGGGCCGGTCCTCGCGCGCGGCCCTCGGTCTGATCGGCCTGTTCCTGGCAGGGCTGATCGCCGCGCGGATGCTCAGCACCTATGACGTCATCCCCGGCAGGCTGGGCGGTCCGCTGGAACTGCTGTTCGGGGCCGCGCTGGCGCTCGCCGCATCGTTCTTCATGCGGCGCCTGCGCCTGCTGGGCTTCGCCGTGGCGGCGCTGATCGTGTTCGGCGCGCTCTACTATCCTTACATGACCTTTCTGATCTGGGCGTGGCTGCACAACCTGACGCCGCTCGGATTCGTCGCCGACGCCTTGCCGAAGGGGCGGCGGCTGGCGGCCATCGCGCTGCTCTGCATCCCCTTCTTCGTCCTGCCCGGTCTCATCGCGCTCGGCGGGCTGGACTGGCTGGCGCTTACCGTATTCGGCCACGACGCCGCCCGTGCCGGATCCGCCCTCGGTGCGGGCACGAAACCGCTCCAGGCCTTTCTGCCGGCGACCATGCGGATGGACACGGCGCTGCCGCTCTTCCAGGCGGCGGTCGTGGCGCAGGTCATGCACTATCTGACGGTCATCGTCTTGATGCCGCGCCTGCTGCAGCGCGGCGCGGCGCGCCCGGGCCGTCTGGCGCCGTGGCCGTCCTGGCCGGCCTTCTATGCCGCGCTCGGCCTCGCCGGCCTCGCTTCGGCGGCCTTCTATGCGGTCGACTATTCAGGCGCACGCTCGGCCTACGGTCTCGCCGCGACGCTTCATTCCTGGATCGAGCTGCCGATCTTCCTGATGGCGCTCGGCGGCGGCTTCGCCCTGCCCATGCTCAGATCCAGCCCGCGGACTGGAGCGCAAAGCCTACCAGCACCGACGCCGCATTGACGACGAAGGATATCGCGAAGGCCGCATCCCAGCGCGCACCGGCGGCGCGGTAGAAGACGGCCTCGACGCCGACCGCGAAGCCCTCCACGACGGCGAATGTCGGCCAGTAGCCGATCGCGTAGATGATCTTGAAATAGGTCCACCAGACGACCGGGTGCGTGACCAGGCTGCCGAAGAAGGCCGCCGCGGCGGCCTTCCACGAGACAAGACCGAACTGGCGCGCCAGGATCGCCGCGACAATCGCTTCGACGGCCAGCGTCACCAGCCAGGCGGCCAATTGTCCTTCATACATGTCCGGCGATCCTTCGAATGAGCGCGCCGATCGAAACGCCCGCAAGGCAGCCCAGCGCGTTGGCTGCTGCATCAAAGAGGTCGTAGCTGCGCCCGACATAGGTCTGCAGCACCTCAAGAGCGTACCCCAAGACGGCGAGCAGCACCGCAATCAGCACCGCCCGGCGAAGGTCGATCGCCGCGAGCGTTGCGAGGAACGCCAGCGTCGCATAGGCGCCGAAATGCTGCACCTTGTCGCGCCACATGAAGACCGTGCCGCCGGGACCGGGGCGCAGCGTGAAGTAGACCACCACGCAGGCCGCGAGAGCGAACGCCGCCCAGGCCAGCGTGCGGAACAGGCGGACCTCGGGCGTCATTCGGCGAGCGTGACGCTGGCGGCGCCGCCGCTTTCCACAACGACGCCGGGAAAGTCGAGCGGCGGGTCCGTCAGCACCCGGATCGTGTAGGTGCCGGGCGGCACGGCCACCGGATCCCCGCCGGCGACCCCGCTTGCGACCACCGTTCCATCCGCCGCAACCACCTCGAACGGCGGCAGCAGCGCGCGCTGGACGGCGGGCGCCAGCTCATCGGGCCGGGTCGCATCGAAATAGCCGCCGCCGCCGGCCGCCGCCCATGCCGCGAACGTATCCTTCAGCGCCGCATCGTCGACCGCAAAGCCGACGATGCTGACCCGCGCATCGATGCCCTTCGCGCGCAGATTCAGGATTTCCGCCGCGGGATCTGCGTCGCAGGTTTCCTCGCCATCGGTGATGAGGACGATCAGCTTCTGTCCCCTGGCGCCGGCCAGATCGTCGGCCGCCGCCGCCAGCGACGCGCCGATCGCCGTCTTCGCCTTGTTGATGGAAACGATCTCCGCGACGGCGCTCCTGGCGGCTGCCCGGTCGAGCGGGCTGAGCGGCAGACGCAGGTTGGTCTCGCAGCTGTCGGGCTTGGTGTCGCCGAAGACCCTGAGGGCGAACGGCGTACCCTCGGGCAGCATCGTCTGCGTCAGCTCGTTGAGCGTCTCCTTGGCGATCTCGATGCGCCGCTTCTTGCCGAGCTTCTTCAGCATCGAACCCGAAGCGTCGAGGATCACGAGGACGGCGCGTTCCCGCGATACCGGCGGCGTGGCGGCCTCGGGCACGATGACGGCGACCGTGCCGGGCTCCGGCGGCTTGAAGCCGACGGCGGCGGCGATCGCGTAGTCCTTGGGCGCCCGGAGCGCGGCGGCGGTCTGCGCGAAGGCCTGCTCGAGAGCTGAGGGCGTTCCGGCATAGGCGGCCGTTCCGTTCGAGAATCCGGCGAAGCTCAGCATCAGCCCGCGTTCGAAGATGGTGCCATCGGGGCCGCTGTCGGAGGGAATCGCGAAATTGAAGACCCGTGCGCCGGTTTTCGCCAGGAGGTCCAGAGCCTCCATGCGCATCTCGGTCGACTTGCCGGTGGCGTAGTCGGTGATGAGGATGACGGCGCGCGTCCCGGGCCGTCCCTCCAGCGCCTTGAGCGAACCGATGAGCCCGCTCTCGGCGTTCGAGGACTGATCGGCCCAGTTATAGTCGTTGAGCGTGGCGAAGGCCGTCAGCGGGTCGCCGGTCCAGGACTCCAGCAGCGGCTGCGACTCCGGATCGCGAAACGGCACCATGTTCACTTCGTCGCGCCCCGGCATGAGGAAGCGCGCAAAGCCCCGGATCGACTGGATGATCGTCGGGACATAGGGGCCGACGCTGCCGGACGTGTCCCAGCTGATGACGATGGAGCGGGGCGGTTCGTCCACCCGCACATAGTAGCGCCCGGGCGACACCTTGGCCGTCGCCACGCGCGTGCGCCCGTCATCCGCGCCGGTGGCCAGCGGCACGGCCTTGCCGTCGGCATCTTCAAGCGATGCGGCGACGGCGAGACCGAGCGGCGCGTTCAGCGTGAGCGTCAGCGACTGGCCTTCTGCCGGGACATCGATGACCCACCAGTCCGATCGCGTTCCGGCGCTGACCCGTCCCGGCGTCGCCTGGTCGAGCGGCAGCGCGCGGGCCTGCGCGCGGGAGGATCCGCCGGCAGCAATCGCGTCCGCCGCCTGCGGCAGAGGACGCGGGTTCAGCCGCTCGTAGGGGCCGTTGCGGTTGCCCTCGCCCCACTCGCCGACAATCGAACCGTCGTCGGGTCCGGCCGGCGCCTCATGGATCGCCAGGCGCTTGGGCAGCCGCTGATAGGTTGCCCAGCCGTTCTCCGGCGGCGGCGGCACTTCGACATCGAACCGCACGAAGCGCGCCCAGACCGGACTGGCGAAGACGAAGGGTGCGACGGAGCCGTCCATTCCGCGCGCCAGTTCCCAGGTGCCGATCGCCGTGTAGGGGCCTTTGGCGTCCATGGCCGTCGAGATCGCGAGGCGCTGTATGGCGTGCTCGGCGTCGAAGTCCTCGCCGTCGGTCCAGGCAATGCTGGAGACCCGAGCGGCCCGCTGATCCCGGAACGCGACGGTCCAGTGCATCCGGCGGACGGCCTCTTCCGAGAAGCGCGCCTCGGCCGGGCGATCCTCGCCCGACAGCATCTGGTTGAACTCCAGATCGGCGGGCGCGAAGGCGGCGACGAAGCCGCCAAGCCTGGGGTCGGCGATGTTGAAACCGCCCGGCGCCAGCTGGAGACCGGCACCGGGTTCGGCGAGAACCTTGATCTCGCCGATGATCGGCACGGCGTAGCTGAGCCCCTGCGGCAGCAGCGGCAGCACCTTGACGAACCGCGCCTCGACCGGAGCGGCGAAGGGGATCGCGTATTCGCCCTGTCGGGCGCCGACGTCGCCTTCGAACTGGCGAGTATAGCTCGTCCCATCGAGCGACGTCTCCACAGCGAGCCGCCGCACTTGATTGTTCATGTCGGTGCCGACGGTCGTGTTGACCGTCACGCCAGTGAGTTTCATCGGCGCTTCGCCCGCGAGATCGAGGATCGCCACGTCGGCGGGGTCGTCGCTGGCGTCGATGCGTTCCGCGGTGCCCGCCGTCGCGAAGCCGTCGATCAGGCGCGCGGCGGACTCAGGCGCGGTGCCGCCGAGCGCACTCCACGCGACGTTGATGCCGCCGAGCATTTCCTCGGGCAGCGGCCACCGGTACTCGGGCGCGACCGGCGCCGTATCGCTGCTCACCGCGATCATGGTCTCGGCCGTCGCCGCCGCGCCGCCTGATGCTGCCCGAACGCTCAGGACGATGGCCGCATCATCGAACAGCATGGCCGGCGCGATCAGCGAGATCGGCACTTCGGCGGCTGCTCCGGGCTGAACGCTCAAGGCCGCCGGCGCATTCTCGATCTTCCAGCGATCGTCCGAAAGATTGAACGCCAAAGCCGCGTCCATGGACGCAGGGCCGGCATTCTTCAGCGTCAGGCGGACGGCTACGCGCTGCGTCGCATCGCTGAACGCGGCGACACTGGGCGCGTTCGCGACGAGCGTGGCGCTCAGTCCCTCGGCTGCCAGCTGCGGTTGCGGTCCGTCGCTGAACGCGATGCCGAGGTCGTACGGGCCGATCGCGCCGCCGCTAACGCGCAGGAAGCGGTCGCGGCCGGGCTGCAGCTCGATCGAGAACGTCTTGCGGTCTTCGCTGCGCACCATGCGCCCGTCGCTGTCGTCGACTTCCCAGCGTTGCGGGCCGTTCGGCGCCTGCGTCAGCGCCAGAACGCCGACCCGCAGGTCGAGATCGCCTGCGGCGTCGCCGCTTGTGACGGTCAGCGTCGCGGGCCGGTCGAGATCCGGCAGCCGGAACCAGTCGATGTCGTCATGCGCCAGCGTGCCCTGCAGCCTGAGCGAGGCCGGCACCGGCTTGGCGGTGAGGATGGAATCGTTCGGCTCCAGGTCCGCCTCAGGGCCATAGAAGGGCAGGCGGGCGAGCGCAATCTCGTAGGGCTTCGCCTCGCGCCGGTCGCCCTTGACCTCGACGAAATAGTCGCCCTGCGGCAGCAGGTACTGGGCGCTCTGCGTTCCGGCCTCGCCGATCAGCAGCCGCCCTGCCTCCCAGGTGCTGTCGTAGCGCTGGACGATCGCCCGCAACCGCATGTCGGGCGGACCCGACAGCGATAGTTGCACCCGCGTCTCGCCATCCAGTGTGAACCGGTAGACGTCGTGGTCTTCCTGCGACTCGATCTGTCCCGCACGGCTGCCGTCGAGCGGCAGGATCAAGGCGCGGTCGGGACCGTCGTTCGGCTCGACCTCGTCGGTTTCTCCGGACCGGCGCGGCGCGGCAAGCCCGCCCAGCACTTCGATCGGCGCCGGCCCCTGGGGCGTCGCCGTGACCACCCATTCGCCGGGTTCGGACGAGATGCGGAAATGGGCCCGGCCCGGCGGCAGCAGCACGCTCCACAACTGTGCCGTCTCGCCTTCGCCCAGGACGTTCGCGCGCTTGGCGTCTCTTCCGCCCGGCTCCACCAGCACAAGCCCTTTGACGGCGGCGCCTGTCGCCTCGATGCGCCAGAGCTGAAGCGGTCCGGTAACGTCGAGCGCAAAATAGTCCTGGTCCTCGCCGTCGGTGACCGTGCCCTTCATGCCGGAGGCGATCGGCCCCGCCGTCTCGCGCGAGATGTCCTCGTTGGGCTCGCGCTCCTCGCCGGGCTGCCAGGTGCCTTTGGGCTCGAAGAGAAGCGTAAACGCAGGCGGCGGCTGGCCGTCTTCCAGTTGTGCGGCGACCCGAAACACGTGGCGGCCCGGGCCGAGGACGAAGCGGTTCAGCCGCAATTCGCCGCTGTCCGCCCTGATCGCCCGCTCGACGACATAGTCGCTCTGGTCGACATATTCGAGCGTCAACCGCGCATTGGCTGGGTTGGGGATGACGACGTCGAACCGCGCATCCTTCTGCGCTTCGCTCAGTTCAAGCACGTAGTACCGGCTGACCGCGCCGCCATACTGGTTGCGGGCGATCGATGCCTCGACGCGGGACTCAAGGGTCACGGGCGCCGCCGTCTCGAGCGTCGCGTTCTCGGTCGGGCCCTCCTGGGCGGTCAGGACGGCTGCGACGGCAAGCGACACGGCGAACGACGCACCGGCAATCAATCGCTTCATGCACGACTCCCTCGGCGCGGTTCTACAACGCACCGGGCCGTGTTAGCACGCCGGCGTGCCGATGAAACTGAACACCGTGCCGCACGCCGCGCGTCAGGCCGCCCGCATCAAGGCCTTGGCTGTCGCTCGCTTTGGCGAGGGCGAGGAGGCCTGGCTGGTGACCGAGGAGGCCTGCGGCCGCGCCGAGGGACAGGGCCGCTCTACCCTGCTCGTCCTGCTCCATCCGGCGACACAGATCGCGTTTCGCATCCTGCGTCCTATGGCCGACATCGGGCCGGCAGACATTGCCGAGCTCGGCGAGCGCGCCGCGACGCTGGCGGCCGAAGCCTGCTGCTGAAGCGGTTCACTGGACGTTCATGCGGCAGGACCAATGACATGCGTCAATGCGGCACTGCCCCGGCCGAGTCCCCTTGCGCTCGATGGGGCGGCCTGCACAGTGTCGGGGCGCTTCGGCTGAGGAATCCTGGTCCATGCGACTTCGTCTTGCTGTGGCCGCCCTGTGCGCGGCAATCCTGTCCTTCGCGGCGGCGGAGGCGAAGCCCGCCGTGCCGCCCGGATCCTATCTGAAGAGCTGCGAGAAGGCCTCGGTATCGAGAGACGGAACGCTCTCGGCGCGTTGCCGCGACAAGGCCGGCAAGGCGAAGTCGGTCAAGCTCGCCCGGGTCGCCGATTGCCTCGGCGACATTCGTAACGACAACGGCAAGCTCGTCTGCGTCCGCCGGTCGGCGCTGCCTGCCGGCCTGTGGACCAGCGCCTGCCGGTCCTTCGTCTTCGACGGGCGGGTTCTGGGCGCCGAGTGCCGGCGTGCCGATGGGCGTTTCCGCAAGACGCGCGTCAGCGTCGCCGATTGTCCGACAGCGCTGCTCAACAAGGACGGGCGCCTGGTCTGCGATCTCCCGGGGGAACGGCCCATGGGCTCGTGGGCGCGTTCCTGCCGCCTTTTCGGGGTCTCCGGCGGCATGTTCAAGGCCGAGTGCCTCGACTCACGCGGCCGCTGGATCGCCTCGTCCCTCCGCGACGGCTCCTGCCGGACCGGCTATGGCGTGGCGACGGACGGCCGCCTCGCCTGCGAGCGCAAGCGCTTCGTGCCGCGCGGCTCGTGGGCTGCCACCTGCGCCAGCTTCGACGTCGCCGGCGACCTGCTCGCCGCGCGCTGCACGGACTGGGAAGGCGGGTCCCGCGTTTCGCTCGTCAACTGGCGCAAGTGCGGCACCACGATCACCAATATCGGCGGAACGCTGGTGTGCGACAAGGACATCGAGCGCACCCGCATCAACCTTCCGGTGCCGCTGACCGCGGCGTCGCGTCCCTATGCCCCGCGCGGCGGCTGGCAGCGCTCCTGCCGCGCCGCTTCCGTGACAGGTGCGGTGTTTTCGGCCGAGTGCCGCGACAAGCGCGGCCGCTGGAAGGTCACGAAGATCAACTGGCGCAAGTGCCCGACCGGCGTCGAGAACGACGGCGGCCGCCTGGTCTGCGGCCGGGACTACAAGCGTCCCGCCCCCGTCGTGGTGCGCGTGCCGCCGCCGCCGCGCCGTCCGCCGCCGCCGCCGCGCGACCCCTATGACGATCAACCCTACTACGAGCCTCTGCCGGACGAATTCTACTATTTGCCGGTCGGCACCTGGTACGAATCCTGCCGCGACGTGACCGTCTACGGCGACTGGCTGTACGGCCAGTGCATCGGCTGGCGCGGCGAGTGGCGTTTCGCGGAGATCCGCTGGACGGACTGCTCGTCCGAAATCTTCAACTATGGCGGCGAACTCTACTGCGACAGTTCGTGGCGCCCCGAGCGCCGTCGCGAGCGTGACTTCGTCCTGCCGGCCGGCGGCTGGGCCAATACCTGCCGCGCCGCGTCGTTCGACGGCTACGTCCTTAGCGCGGAGTGCCGGACCCAGCGCGGCGGTTGGCGCTCCAGCGCCATCGACGTGCGCTATTGCCCCTATCCGATCGAGAACGACAATGGCGGCCTGAGCTGCGGCAGGGTGCGCCCCGAGCAGCCTTCCGGCACCTGGGTCGATGGCTGCCGGAACGTGACGTGGGACGGATTCTGGCTTGTCGCCCAATGCCGCGACGGCCGCGGCAACTGGCGCGACACCGAACTCGATACCCGCTCCTGCTCCGCCCCGGTCGAGAACCGCAACGGCGAACTGGCCTGCAACCCGCCCGCCCAGGCCTTCCCGGTGGGGAGTTGGGCGCGCAGCTGCCGCAACGCGGCCATGAACGGCAGTCTGCTGAACGCCGAGTGCCAGACTGCGAACGGCGGCTGGCGTGCCGCGGTGATCGACGTCGCAGCCTGCGATCTGCCGGTCGAGAATCGCGACGGCGCACTGGTTTGTGCGCCGCCGCCTCCCGCTCCGGTGATCGAAGTCGAGGACCTGCCGCCCGGCTCCTATCAGCAGAGCTGCCGCAACGCTTCGGCGGCCGGCGGTTTCCTGAGCGCCGAGTGCGCCAACGGCGCGGGCGCGTTCATGCCGACGGCGCTCGACTATCGCGCCTGCACCGGCGATATCGCCAATTCCGGCGGTTTCCTGACCTGCGCGGGCGTCGAGCCTCCCGTGCCGCTGCCGGTGGTGCTGGCGCTCCCCGGCGGATCCTATCAGCAGACCTGCCAGAACGCGGCCGTCAGCGCCGACTACCTGACCGCCGACTGCGCCAGGCCCGACGGCGCGATGAACCCGACCTCGCTGCCCTACGCCCAGTGCACCGGCGACATCTACAACGAGAGCGGCGAACTCGGCTGCGCCGGCGTCGCCTCGCAGCTGGCGCCGGAGGTGGCGGTGGCCGATGTGGCGCCGGGCGTCGGCAATGACGGCGTCGTCCTGACGCCCGACCAGGCGGCAGCCAAGGCCGCCGAAGCCTTGCCGGCCGGCGATTGGGTTTCGTCCTGCCGGAACGGGACGCTTTCGGGCGGGGTTCTCTCGGCCGAGTGCCTCAACGAAGGCGGCGCCTGGATTCCGACCGCCCTGCCAGTCGCCGATTGCGGCGACAAGCCGATCGTCAATCTCAACGGGCAGTTGGCCTGCGAGGGGTTCACGCCTCCGGAACCGGAGGCGGCCATCGCCCCGCCGACCCCTGACGAGCCGCCACCGGTCCCCGTCGAGACGGTCGATCCGGTCGCCGCGGCGGACGAGGTGGAGACGGCGCCGCCGGTCCAGGGCACGGACGATAGCGGCCAACCGCTCGATCCAGACTCGGTTCCGGTCGCCGATTGCAGCGACCCGGCCCAGGCCGCCGCCAATCCGGAGGCCTGCCCGCAGACCGTCCCCGGCGCTGCGGCGACCGAAGGTCTGGCACCCGAGCCGGAGCCCACTCCCGAGCCGACGCCGGAGCCCACAACGGAACCCGCTGCGGAACCGACGCCGGAGCCGGTGGTCGAGCCGACCCCCGAGCCCACAACGGAACCCGCTGTGGAGCCGACACCGGAGCCGGTGGTGGAACCGACCCCCGAGCCCACAACGGAACCCGCTGTGGAACCGACGCCGGAGCCGGTGGTGGAACCGACCCCCGAGCCCACAACGGAACCTACTGTGGAGCCGACGCCAGAGCCGGTGGTGGAGCCGACGCCAGAGCCGGTGGTGGAGCCGACACCGGAGCCGGTGATCGAGCCCGAGCCGACTCCGGAGCCCGAGCCGGAGCCGGTGATCGAGCCCGAGCCGACGCCGGAGCCCGAACCGGAACCCGTGATCGAGCCCGAGCCGACGCCGGAGCCCGAGCCGGAACCCGTGGTCGAGCCCGAGCCGACGCCGGAGCCGGAACCCGAGCCTGTGGCCGAGCCCGAGCCGACGCCGGAGCCCGAGCCGGAGCCGGTGGTCGAACCCGAGCCGGTGCCGGAGCCCGAGCCGGAACCGGTGATCGAACCTGAGCCGGTGCCCGAGCCCGAGCCGGAGCCGATGATCGAACCCGAGCCGGTGCCTGAGCCGGAACCCGAGCCTGTGGCCGAGCCTGAACCGGCGGCTCTCGACTGCAACGATCCGGCCAATGTCGGCAATGAATGCCCGCTCGACTGTGCCAATCCCGCTCATGCCGAGGCGTTTCCGGCTGAGTGCGCGGTGCCGCAATGACGATCGGACGATTGATCGAGCAGGTCATTTGAGCGTAACCGGGCGGGCAGAGCGATCTGCCCGCCCTTCTTGTTGATCGTGCCCCCATCTGGAGAACGTCATGACAGCAGTGCTGAGCCGCCGTGCCTTCTCGATAACCGCCCTGGGCGCGGGCTTCGCGGCGGCGGTGTCTCCGGTCGCTGCAAGCGCGATCGCGACGCCCGCCGACGGTCTGGACATTGCCGAAGTGCAGGTTCCCGTCGCCGACGGCGCGATACCGGCCTATCGCGCGCGCCCGGCAGGGAGAACCGCCGAGGCGGTGGTCATCGTCACGCAGGAGATTTTCGGCGTCCACGAGCACATCAAGGATCTTTGCCGGCGTCTCGCGCGGACCGGCTACTACGCCATCGCCCCCGCTCTTTATGCGCGCCAGGGCGACCCGGCGCCCTACACCGACATCGATAAACTCGTGGAGGACATCGTCTCGAAGGTTCCCGATGCGCAGGTCATGGCCGACCTCGATGCGACCGCGTCCTTCGCGGCCTCGGAGCGCGCCGACTCGGCGAAGCTCGCCATCACCGGCTTCTGCTGGGGCGGCCGGATCGTTTGGCTCTACGCCGCCCACAATCCATCGCTGAAGGCTGGCGCAGCCTGGTACGGCCGCCTTGTGGGAGAATCCAACGCCCTGCGGCCGAAGCATCCCATCGACGTCGCTGCCGATCTCAAGGCCCCGGTGCTCGGGCTCTATGGCGGCAAGGACCAGGGCATTCCGCTCGATACCGTGGAGCGGATGAACGCCGCCCTGACGGCCGCGGGTTCGCCATCCCGGATCATCGTCTATCCCGAAGCGCCGCACGGCTTCAACGCGGACTATCGGCCCAGCTATGTCGAGGCTGACGCAGCAGATGCGTGGGCCAAGATGCTCGCATGGTTCGCCGCGAACGGCGCTGCCTGACGCCGTGATGGATGCCGCCGCAACCCTCGTCGTCGCGCTGGCCGGCGTAACCGCTGCCGGTCTCTTGGGCTTTGGCTGGGGACGCAGACGTGGCGCGCGCTTGGACACCTCGCAGGCCGCGGCGCGCGGCGATCTGTCGACCCTGGACCTCGTGCGCCAGGCCTTGGCGGCGCTACCCGACGCCTGCTTGCTGGTCGACACGACAGGCCGCGTCGTCATGCGTAACCAGGCGGCGGGAGACCTCACCGGGGCCGTCGAGGGCAAACCCCTTGTCGCCACGTTTCGCGTGCCCGCGGTGATCCAGGCGATCGAACGCGTCGCGCAGGCCGGGCCGCCCGAGGATATCGGCTTCACATTGCCGGTCCCGGTCGAGCGCACGATCGAGGCGCATGTCGCTGCGCTCGGCGCGGCCGCCCCTGAGGCCCTGGTCCTCGTCCTGCTGCGTGACATGACGGCGATCGCCCGGGTCGAGCGCATGCGGGCCGACTTCGTCGCCAACGCCAGTCATGAACTGCGCACGCCCCTGACGAGCCTGGCCGGGTTCATCGAGACCATCCGGGGCCCGGCGCGAGACGACCCAGAGGCGCAGGCGCGCTTTCTCGAGATCATGCAGACCCAGGCCGATCGCATGAGACGCCTCATCGACGATCTGCTTTCGCTCTCGCGGATCGAACTGAACGAGCATGTCCTGCCGCTGGGCACGGCCGATCTCGCCGCGATCGCGCGAGATGTCGTCGATGCGGTCCAGCCGCAAATTGCTCGCGCGGGGATCCGTGTGCCGATCGAGGTCGAAGGCACCGTACCGCCGGTTGCCGGCGAGCGCGACGAGCTGATCCAGGTCGTCCAGAACCTGCTGGACAACGCCATCAAGTATGGTGGCGACGGGGGCGACGTAACCATCCGGCTCACCAGCGGACAGGACCCCTCGGGGCCTGTCGTCCGTCTCGCCGTGGCCGACAAGGGGCCAGGCATCGCGCGCGAGCATCTGCCGCGCCTGACCGAGCGATTCTACCGGGTCGATGCCAAGGCCAGCCGTGAGCGCGGCGGCACCGGGCTCGGTCTAGCGATCGTCAAGCACATCCTCAATCGCCACCGCGGAAGACTGGAGATCGAAAGCGAGCCTGGGCAGGGCAGCCGCTTCACGATTGTGCTCCGCGCGCGAGCGACTTCATAAAACTGTCATTTAAGCGTTACAAAGGCGCGCAGTCCGCACCGTATGAGCGGCTGATCCAAGGGGGCCGGCCGTGGCGGAACATCTCGTCAAATCCTATGAGGGCGAACTTGAAGCCCTGTCTACCCACGTCGCCCAGATGGGCGGGGTCGTCGAGGCGGCGCTGCAAGGCGCCATCGATGCCGTGGCGCGGCGCGACTCCGCGCTCGCCGACCGCATGATCGAGACCGATCGCCGGATCGACGATCTCGAGCGTCAGATCGAAGGCGAGGCGGTGAAGGTCCTGGCGCTGCGCCAGCCGGTCGGGGTCGATCTTCGGCTGACCGTTTCGGCCCTGCGGATCGCAAACGAGCTCGAGCGCATCGGCGACCTCGCCAAGAACCTTGCCAAACGCGCGCTGGTTCTCAACCGCGAACAGCCTCTTCGACTGACCCAGGGTTTGATCCGCATGGGCCGCGAGTGTCTCGGACAGCTCAAGGCCGTTCTCGACGCCTATGCGGCGCGCGATGTCGCGGCGGCCGAAGCGGTCTGGCGCCGGGACGAGGAAATTGACGAGCTCTACAACTCGCTCTTCCGTGAACTGCTGACCTATATGATGGAAGACCCGCGCACGATCTCGCTCGCCACCCATCTCCTGTTCGTCGCCAAGAACCTCGAGCGCGTCGGCGATCACGCGACCAATATCGCCGAGCAGGTGACCTATCTGGTCAGCGGCACCTATCTGGGCGAGGACCGCCCCAAGGGCGATGCGACCAGTTCGACCGCCGTGCCTTACGAATCCGCGCCCTAGGCCGATCGCGATGTCCGCCAAACCCACCATCCTGATCGTCGAGGATGAGGCCGCGATCATCGCCATGCTGCGCTACAATCTGGAGCGCGAAGGCTATCGCATCGTCGAGGCGAGGGACGGCGAGGAAGCGCTCATCGTCGCCGCCGAGGAAGCGCCCGATCTCATCCTTCTGGACTGGGCGCTTCCGAACCTCTCCGGCATCGAAGTGTGCCGTCGGCTGCGCGCCAAGTCCGAAACGCGCAACACGCCGATCATCATGCTGACGGCGCGCGGCGAGGAGACCGACCGCATCCGCGGGCTCGACACCGGCGCCGACGACTATGTCGTCAAGCCGTTCTCGGTGACAGAAATGTCGGCGCGTATCCGCGCCGTCCTGCGCCGCATCCGCCCGGCGTTGGCCGAGGAGTCGGCGACGTTTGGCGACATCGCGATCGACCGTGTGGCGCGACGGGTACGCCGCGGGACCAGAGAGATCCATCTGGGGCCGACCGAGTACAAGCTGCTCGACCACCTGATCCAGCATCCCGGCCGCGTCTTCAGCCGCGAACAGCTTCTGGACGCGGTGTGGGGATCGGACGTCTATGTCGAGGCGCGTACGGTCGATGTCCACATCGGCCGCCTCCGGAAGGCGCTGATCGCCGATGGCGAGCGGGACCCGATCCGCACGGTGCGTTCGGCCGGCTATTCGCTCGACGAGTCGCTGAAGACCGACGAGCCAGCCCGCGCGGCGAGCTAGCTCCAATCCTTATGCATGCCGCAGATCCCCATGGCCGCCCCCTGGACGGCCTTGGGATAGCCGGGCTGAACCGGTCAGCCGAAGTTCAGCTTCCGGCGAGCGATCTCGCGGTCGCGATCGCGGCGGCTCTGGGCCGGCTGATAGGCCATCCGGACATGCGCCTCGCAATAGGGGGCGCCCGGCTTGGCCTTGCGGCCGCAAAAGCGGAATTCCGCCGTCGCCGGGTCGCCGATCGGCCAGCGGCAGACGGAGGCAGAGAGATCGACGACCGTGACGGCATTCTCGGGCATCGGCTCCAGCGGCTCCTCGGCCACCGGCTCGGCCCGCATGGTCGCGACGCGCGGCGTATGCAGCCGCGGCTGCGGTGCAGGGCGCGGACGCTCGACGCGGGGGGCCGTCGCCCGCCCGGCGAGCCCCAGTCGGTGCACCTTTCCGATGACCGCATTGCGCGTGACTTCGCCCAGCGCCCGGGCGATCTGGCTGGCGCTCAGACCCTCGCCCCACAGCTGCTTCAGACGCTCGATCCGTTCGTCTGTCCAGGACATGGCGTCCCCTTCGGTTTTGAGAAATGACCCCCTAGCGATTGTGTCGGCGCTTCCCGTCGCCCCAAACCGCATACCAAATATGGACCATGAAGGGCCCGATGGCACAAGGCTTCGTTAACGTCCGCTCACAGGAACATTCCACGAATCAGGCTGGGTTTCGGCCGTTTCGGCGGCCTTCCGTATACGGAGAATCGCTGCGGTCCGGCCGGGCGGCAAAACTGCCTCGCATCGCGGGCCCAAATCCCGTATTTCCCTTGCCCTTCGATCTCATGCCGTTGCCGCCAAGGGCCTACCCGCCGTGATACCGCCCGTCCTGCCGACCTATGCGCGCGCCGACCTCGCTTTCGAGCGGGGCGAGGGATGCTACCTGATCACCGACGATGGCCGGCGATACCTGGATTTCGGGGCCGGGATCGCCGTGAACGTGCTCGGCCACGCTCATCCCCGCCTCGTGGCGGCGCTCGGCGACCAGGCCGCCAAGCTCTGGCACACGTCCAATCTCTACCGCATCCCGGGGGGCGAGAGGCTGGCCGGGCGCCTCGTCGCCACGACCTTTGCCGACACGGTCTTTTTCACCAATTCCGGCGCCGAGGCGCTGGAATGCGCGATCAAAATGGCGCGCAAGTTCCAGAGCCATGAGGGCCGCCCGGAGCGTTTTCGGATCGTGACCTTCGAGGGGGCGTTCCACGGCCGCACATTGGCGACCATCGCCGCAGGCGGCCAGGCCAAGTACCTGGAAGGGTTCGGCCCCAAGGTCGAAGGCTTCGATCAGGTGCCGCTTGGCAATCTGGATGCTGTCAAGCAGGCCCTGGGACGCGAGACGGCCGGTATCCTGATCGAACCGATCCAAGGCGAAGGCGGCGTGCGCACCCCGTCGCCGGAGTTCCTGCGCGCCCTGCGCAGCCTTTGTGACGAGCAGGGTCTTGTCCTCATCTTCGACGAGGTCCAGACCGGGGTCGGGCGCACGGGCAAGCTGTTTGCCTACGAGTGGACCGGGGTCACGCCCGACATCATGGCGATCGCCAAGGGGATCGGCGGCGGCTTCCCCATGGGGGCCTGCCTTGCCACCGAACGCGCTGCGGCCGGCATGACCGCCGGCACGCATGGCAGTACCTTCGGCGGCAACCCGCTCGCCATGGCGGTCGGTAACGCGGTACTCGACGCGGTGCTGGAGCCGGGTTTCCTCGAGCGGGTTCAGGCGGTGTCCCTGCGCCTCAAACAGCAGCTCGCCATGCTGAAGGACGAGTATCCCGCCCTCATCGAAGAGGTGCGCGGCCAAGGCCTGCTGCTGGGCCTCAAGATGCGCATTCCCAATACCGACTTCGTGGCCGCGCTGCGCGACCAGCGCCTGCTCACCGTCGGCGCAGGCGACAATGTCGTGCGGATCATCCCGCCGCTCATTGCCGGCGACGCCGAAATCGCCGAGGCGACCGCCGCGATCGCGGCCGCCTGCATCGCCATCGCAAAAAAGCAGGACGCAGCCGCATGACGGGCATCGCGGGCGGCAAGCCCAGGCACTTTCTCGATCTGGCGGACTTCACCACCGCCGAGATCGAAGGCCTTCTGGCAAGCGCCAAGGCGCTGAAGGCGCGCCATCGCAAGGGCGAGCTCGGCGACTACCTGCCGCTGCTGGGGCGCAAGATCGCGCTGGTTTTCCAGCAGCCCTCGCTGCGCACGCGCATGTCGTTCGACGTCGGCATCAACGAGCTGGGCGCACATGTCCTGATCGTTTCGGGCGACGAGATCGAACTCGGCCAGCGCGAGTCGATCGCCGACACGGCGCGCGTCATGTCGCGCTATGTCGACGCCATCATGATCCGCATGCTGAGCCATCTGGAGCTGACCGAACTCGCCCACTACGCCAGCGTGCCCGTCATCAACGGGTTGACCAAGAAGTCGCACCCCTGCCAGGTGCTCGCCGACATCCAGACCTTCGAGGAACGGCTCGGCTCGATTCGCGGTCGCACGGTCGCCTGGACCGGCGACGCCAACAATGTCCTCGCTTCCTGGGTCCACGCCGCCGCGCGGCTGGACGTGAAGCTGAAGATCGCGACGCCGGAGCAGCTGGCGCCGCCCAAGGAGATCCTCGACTGGGCGGCGCGCGAGAAGGCCGACCTGACCCTCACCAGGGATCCCTACGAGGCGGTCTCGGGCGCCGACTGCGTCATCACGGACTGCTGGGTCTCGATGGGCGACAGCGACCGCGAGTATCGCCACAATCTGCTGCGCCCCTATCAGGTCGACCAGCGGCTCATGGACGCGGCCGGCCGGGACGCGATCTTCTTGCACTGCCTGCCCGCCAAGCGCGGCGAAGAGGTCGCGGCCGACGTCATCGACGGTCCGCAGTCTGCAGTCTGGGACGAGGCGGAGAACCGCCTCCACGCCCAGAAGGCCGTCCTTGTCTGGGCGCTGGCCGACACCAAATAAGGGTCTCCCTCCGGACAAGGCCCAGTTTCAGTGACCCGCCCCGCCGACGATATCTCATTGCCTTTCGCCATCGAAGGCGCGGAAGCCCGCGGCCGCATCGTCCGGCTGGGCGCCGTTGCCGAGCGGGTCATCTCCGGCCACGGCTATCGCGGCGACGCGGCGCGGCTGGCGGGGGAGGCGCTCGCCATCGTCAGCCTGCTGGGCTCTTCGCTCAAGTTCGACGGCACGCTCACCCTGCAGACCAAGGGCGACGGGCGAGCGACGATGGTCGCCGCCGACTTCGTCACGCCCGGCCATGTCCGCAGTTTCGTCAGCGTGTCCGACAACGCGGAGCCTGACGCGCCGCTGCTCGGCAACGGCTCGTTTGCGCTCACCATCGATCCCGACGAGGGACAGAACCGCTATCAGGGCATCGTCGAACTGGCCGGCTCGCTGAGCGAGGCGGCGCTCGCCTATTTCCAGCGCTCCGAGCAGATTCCAACGCGGCTGAAGATCTTCGTCGGCCAAGTCCAGGAGCCGGGCGCCGCGCCGCGCTGGCGGGCCGGCGGCATCATCATCCAGCGTGTGGCGGGCGAGGGCGGCCATCGTCCTTTCGACGCCGATGACGACGACTGGCGGCGCTTCGGCGCGCTGCTGGAGACGGTCGGCCCCGACGAACTGCTCGATCCGACCTTGGCCGGCGAGGATCTGCTCTACCGCCTGTTCAACGAGGATGGCGTGCGCGTCTTCGCCGAGCAGCCGATCGGTTTCCGCTGCCGCTGTTCGGCCGAGCGGGTGGAGAACATCCTGCGCAGCTACACCGCCGACGAGCTTGCCGATCTGCAGACTCCCGAAGGCCGGATCGAGGCCAAGTGCGAGTTCTGCGGCACGCTCTATCCCTTCGACCCGGCGGCGCTGACCTCGCCGGGCTGAAACGCCGTCAGGCCTTGCGCTCGGCGATCCAGGCGTCGATCACCTGCTCCAATACGGTCAGCGGCAGCGGGCCGCTCTCCAGAACCGCGGTATGAAACGCCTTGAGATCGAAGCGGTCGCCGAGCGCCGCTTTCGCCTTCGCGCGCATCTCCAGGATCTTCATCATGCCGATCTTGTAGGCGCAGGCCTGCCCCGGCATCACCGCATAGCGCTCGATCTCGCGCGTCACGTCGCTCGCCGTCATGCCGGTCATGGCGACCATGTAGTCGATCGCCTGCTCGCGGCTCCAGCGCTTGTAGTGCATGCCGGTATCGACGACGAGGCGGACGGCGCGGAACATCTCGGCCTGCAGGCGGCCGAGGTCGCCGTAGGGATCGTCCTTGTACACACCCATCTCCCAGGCCAGCTGCTCCGCATAGAGCGCCCAGCCTTCGAGATAGGCGGTGAAGGGCAGGAACGAGCGAGCGAGCGGGAGATCGAGATTCATCGCCGAGGCAATCTGGAAGTGATGCCCGGGGATCGCCTCGTGATAGGCGAGAGTCTTCATGCTGAAGCGCGGGGTCTCCTTGACGTCGTGAAGGTTGGCAAAGAAGCGTCCCGGCCGCGAACCGTCGAGGGCCGGCGGTTCGTAGTAGGCGCCGGCCGAGCCGATCTCGGCGAAGACGGGCACGCGCACGACCTCGACCGGCTGGGCGGGCAACGCCGCGAAGACGTCCGGCAGGCGCGCCTGCATCTCGGCGATGATCCGCGCGTACTCGTCGAGGATCGCCTGCCGCCCGGCATCGCTGTCCTCGAAAAGCTGGGCGGGCTCCTCGCCCAGCGCCAGCATCCGCTCGCCGACGCTGCCCTCGGTGCGGCCGAGGCCCCTGAGGATGGCATCCATCTCGGCGCCGATGCGCGCGACTTCGGCGAGGCCGATGTCGTGCACCTGCTGCGGCGTCAGATCGGTCGTCGTCTCCTCGCGCAGCGCGAGCGCATAGAAGGCATCGCCGCCCGGAAGCTTCCAGACGCCCGGGTCCGGCGTCGCCTGGCCCTTCATCGCCTCGACCGCCGCGATCAGGCGCCGATAGGCGGGATAGACGACGCCCTCGATCGCCTGCTCGGCGGCGGCCGCGAGCTCGGCCTTCTCGCCGCCATCAAGATCGAGCTTCGCCAGCTTGTCGAAGAAGCCGGTGTAGAGCGGGTTCTCCTTGGCGGGCTTGGCGATGAAGCCCTGCATCTCGGCCAGGACCTTGTCGATCACGAAGCTCGGCGGCACGACGCCCAGTTTCGCCTGCTCGCCGATCACGCCGATCACCTGGTCGAACTTGGTTCCGGCCGCGTTCAGGCGCTTGACGTAGTTACGCGCCGTCTTGGCGTTGATGACGACATGCTGGGACTGCATGAAGCGCGGATAGCGGCTCTGCTCGCCGAACATCTGATTGATCGGGTAGGGCGTGCCGCTGCCCAGCATGCCGCCGGGCGACAGCCACGGCACCGTGTCGAAGGCCAGGACTTCTTCGTAGAGGCCGGTCATCACTTGCCAGGTCAGCTTGTCCTGACCGGAGAGCGTGGCGGGATCATAGGCGCGGAACTGGGCGAGATTGACCTCGACGGTCCGGCGGACGTCGGCTTTCGTGCCCCACGAATTGTCGCTCAGCGTGCCGGAGTGGAAGTCGAGGATGGTGCCCTCGATCGCGCCGAGCCGGGTCAGCAGCTCGGGATTCTCGGTGAGCATCCAGAAGGTCTGCTTGTTCAGCGTCGTCGAAACCGACGGGTTGATGACCAGCAGATAGGTACCGGCGCCGGCCGCCAGTAAGATCAGTCCCACAAGGGCGAGCCCTGCCCATTTCGCGATCCGCAGCATCGTGTCCCCGTTCAGTTTCCGCGCCTGACGGCCTTGCGCGGATGCGAACGCAGCCTGCGGACAGGTTGCGCCGGCACGTCGTGCAGGCCGCGGGCGATCAGCGTCGACCAGATTTCCTCGGCCGTGTCGGCATAGGCGAAGAGATCGACATCCCCGGCCGAGATCATGCCCGCTTCGACCATCGTGGAGAAGTTCATCAGGCGGCGCCAATAGTCGCGGTCGAACAGGACGATCGGCAGGTCGTGCGCCAGCTTGGCGTTCTGGCGCAGCGTCAGCAGCTCGAACAATTCGTCGAGCGTGCCAAAGCCGCCGGGAAAGACGACGAGCGCATTGGCCCGCATCGCGAAGTGCATCTTGCGCATCGCGAAATAGTGGAACTGCAGCGTGAGATCCGGTGTCGAATAGGGGTTGGGGCCCTGTTCGTGGGGCAGTTCGATGTTGAAGCCGATCGATGGCGCGCCGGCATCGTGGGCGCCGCGATTGGCCGCTTCCATGACGCCGGGACCGCCGCCGGTCGCGATCACGTTGTCGCGAAGCCCGTCGGCGACGTCCATCGCGCCGCCGCGCTCGGACGCGATGCGGCCGAAGGTGCGGGCCTCGTGGTACCAGCGGCGGTGGTCGGGGGGGCCGTCCGGGCTGACCCGGGCGCTGCCGAAGACGACGATGGTGGTGCGCACGCCCCAGGCGCGCAGGTTCTGTTCCGCCTTCTCGTATTCGAGCAGGAAGCGCACGCCGCGCTGCGGATCGGCGAGCAGGAAGTCCTGGTCGAGCGCGGCGAGGCGATAGGCCTTTGCGGCCATCTGGGCGTGGTTGGTCCGCGGCGCGGCGCGCCGGGCCTGCGGCTTGGGGGATGCGGCTCTGGTCTTCTTCGTGTCTGGCATGATCTCAGTTCAGGTCGATGGCGTGCGCCTTCAGCGCCTCGAGCGGCGCGTAGGCGAGCGTGGCGATATGGGTCGCGGCCAGCACGAGCCGCGGCGCTGCGCCCGCGTTCAGGGCTTCGACCCAGCGTCCGGCGCACAGGCACCAGCGGTCGCCCGGAGACAGGCCCTGGAAGCCGAATTCCGGACGCGGGGTCGAGAGGTCGTTGCCGGCCGCCTTGGAGAAGGCGAGGAATTCAGCCGTCATCACGGCGCAGACCGTGTGGACGCCGCGGTCATCGGGTCCGGTATTGCAGCAGCCGTCGCGCCAGAAGCCGGTCATCGGCTCGCGGCCGCATGCGGCGAGCGGTCCGCCGAGCACGTTGAGCGCCGGCAGGCGGCCGCCGCCGCGCTCGGCCGGTTCGCGAAATGCCATGGAGCCTCCCTGGTCCGCCCGCAGGCGTCTCAGTCTAGTGCAGAAGAGCGACAAGACGCCATGAGGCCTTGCCGTCCGGTTGACGGGCGGCGCGCCGAGGCGTGGACGGTTCAATTGCCAGGCCGGGGCGGCGCGGCCGGATTTCCGGGGCCGGCGCCCGGCATTGAACCCGCGCACTTCGATTTGAACCTCGATTTTCGACGAAATCGCGCCGCTCCTTCGCCTGCCATATGTCGGCCAGCCACGCCGCTTGGAGGCCGAGATAGGACCTGACGCCTAGCCGTTCAAGCCCGCGCCGGGCCGCCTTGCTGCCGCGGTCCGTCAGGTCGCGCCGCGGTTCGAGAGCGCCCACAGCCGAGCGCGCCGGCCGTTCGGCCAGGCGATCCTGGCGGAACCGTTCCGCGGCGGGCGCGTCTTTATCGGCAGAGGGCGAACCCTCACCCCTCCATACAGAAAGAGTACCAACATGCCCACAGCCACGGGTCATACGACCGCCATCGCCGCCTCGAAGGTCAGCGGCACCGCCGTCTTCGACATGAAAGGCGCCAAGATCGGTCAACTCGAGGACCTCATCCTCGACAAGACCTCGAACCGGATCATGTTCGCCATCGTCAGCTTCGGCGGCTTCCTGGGAATCGGCGAGAAGTACCACTCGGTGCCCTGGTCGGTGCTCGACTACAGCAAGGAGAAGGGCGGCTACATCGTCCCGATGACCAAGGAGACGCTGGAGAAGGCGCCGACCTATGCGCTCGGCGACTTCACCAAGGCCGATGGCGGCAGCGCCATCCGCGACGCCTCCTACGACTACTACAAGGTCGGCCGCGACTGGTAACGGCCACCCGGCGGCGCCGGCGCAAGGCGCGGAACCGGCTTCGACGTTCGGAGCCGTGCCCGCGAGCCAGTGCGGCGCCGCCGGAGTTCCTTTGCGTCCGCGCGCCCGCGCGCCCGTGAGCAGAGCTAGGACGTCAGGCCTATTTCTTCAAGGCCGGCGGGAGGGCGCCCGGTCTCGGGAACCTGAGGCGGACGGCGGGGCGGGCGATGGCCGTCGCGCGCGGCGGCAAGCCGAGCCGCGAGCCAGAGGGCGCCGAGACCGCGCGTCACGGCCTCCATGCCCAGATCGTCCGGTCGTGCCGCGTCCATGGCCACCCATCTCCGCCTGATCGGCCGAGACTAGCCCACTTGTACGATAATGCAAGTCATTCTCATTTAGATTGACAGCACGGTCAGGCGAGCAGGCGCGCCGCTTCAGAGCGAGCCGAGGAAGGCGACCAGGGCGTTTCGGTCTTCGCTGTCCATGGTGCGGAAGGCTTCCTTGGCGCCTTCCGCCTCGCCGCCGTGCCACAGGATCGCCTCGGCGAAGCCGCGCGCCCGGCCGTCATGCAGCAGAAGGTCGTGGCCGTTCACGCGCGGCACCAGGCCGAGCCCCCAGAGCGGCGGCGTGCGCCACTCGCTGCCCGAGGCCGCGAAATCCGGACGGCCGTCGGCGAGGCCCGGCCCCATGTCGTGCAGCAGCAGATCGGTGAAAGGGTGGAAGGTCTGGTTCGCCAGTTCCGGCAACACAGCCTCCGCCCCGGTCTTCAGAGTCGGCATGTGGCAGGCGGCGCAGCCGGCGGCGCGGAAGAGCGCCTCGCCGCGCACCACAGCCGGGTCGTTCTCGCCGCGCTGGCGCGGCACGGCGAGCGCCTGCACGTAGATCACCAGCTTCTCGAGAAAGGCATCGGAAATTTCCGGACCCTCGCCTGCGCTCTGGTCGAAGGCGGCGCGGCACGCTGCCTGCGCTGCGGTGCAGTTCTGCGCCGGGTGGACCGAAGTGGTCAGACCGATATCGCCGAGCGCCGCCCCGGTCGTCTGGTCGATCGCGCGCGCGGTATTCGCCTTCCAGCCGAAGCGGCCGGGCAACATCGTCCCCGCCGAAGGACTCCACACCATGTTGACGCGTCCCGAAACGCCGTCGCCGTCGGCGTCATCGGGGTCGGCGAGCGCGGCGAGCGTCTCCTCCGGCACGCTCTCCAGCAGGCCCATGCCGATCATCTGCGGCGCGACGCGCACGCTGAACAGCGCGCCGTCGAGCGGCCCGAAGGCGAGATCGGCGAAGGTCACGAGCGGCTTGCGCAGGGTATAGGGCGTGCCGTCGCCATAGGCGCCCGGCAACTCCTCCCAGGCGATGAGGGCGCGTCCCTCGGGCGTCACGCCGTGGATGGCGCGGTCGCTGAGCTGGTCGCCATAGATCTCGTGCGGTTTCGGTCCGCCGTGTTCGTCTTCGCCGGGAACGCTAAGCCGCACCAGGATCGACTCCATCGGGTCGCCGGTGTTTTCCGGCGGCCGTCCGCGCCCGTCGAAGGTGTGGCAGCCGGCGCAGGAGACGCGGTTGAAATAGGGGCCGAGCCCGTCGAAGGACTTCACCGAGCCCGGCGCCTGAACCCAGTTGGTGTTGAAGAGGCGGTTGCCGAACTGGAAGACGCGCAGCCGGCCAGGCTGGGCGTTCTCGATGAGGAATGTGAACGACGTGCCGGCGGCGGCGACCCGCGTCGTGTCGCCGCCGAGCATCGGCGTCACCTTTTCGCCGATGAGCGCGGCGCGTACGCCATCGCCGGATGAAGATGCGATCCCGGCGGCGCCGGCCGCCGTCAGGGCGCCGGCCGCGGCGAGGCCGAACGCCAGATACCTTCCGTGCGCCATGTCCCTACAACCCCGGCACCTGCACCAGCACGCCGAGATCGGTTCCCGAAGCCTTCATCTCGCCGGCGAGTTCGCCGAGCGTCGTCACTGCCGCCTCGGCCGCCGCCCGCTCGGGACTGTCCGGCGCGCTCGCCAGCACCCTGTCCCAGGGATCGCCCAGCGCATTGATCCGGGTCATCGCTTCTCCGAAGAGGGCGTCGATCCGCGCCGCCCGTTCGGGGTTGAGGGTCTTCATCAGCGTATCGACACCGGGGGCCTGCTGTCCTGCGGTGCGGCCGTAATAGACCGCCGCGACGCCCTCCAGATCGTACACGAAGTCCATTTTGGTGGTGTCGGAGAAGCAAGACTGCTCATCCTCCTGGTCGCCGCTGTCGAGCGCCACGGCCATGCGCTCGACGCGCATTTCGTGCCCCGTCATCACCGCCATGCCATTGACGATCCGGCCGATCGCCTCGCGCGGCGGCAGGGCCTTGAAAGTCGTGGCGTAGCTGCCGGGCGCGTTCGCGTCCCAGGCGGCGGCGAGGCCGTCGAGGTCGGCGACGATCCGGCCGACCGTCGCCTTCAGATAGGCGCGGCGCTTGTCGGCGGCCGGCGTGCCGGGTTCATAGTCCGTAAACGGACGATCTCCCGGTCCCTCGGCGCTGAGATCCTGGCCCCAGAGCAGAAACTCGGCGGCGTGCCAGCCGCTCGTCACGTCGGCCTCGTCTGTCGCCTGGTTGCGCGCCATGATCGCCGCTTCCGACACCTCGAAGGCGGGATCGTTGATGAGCCCGCCTTGCGGCGCGTCCTTCGTATAGTCGATGAAGGCCTCGTTCATCGGCCAGGCGTTGAGGCCGCCTTCGACCGTCTCGATCGGGCCGTCGTAGTAGCGATAGACCTCGGTGCGCAGATAGGCCGGCCGGGCGGCGACCCAGGCGGCGCGGGCGGCGTCCAGCGTCTCCTGCGCGGGCGCTTCGAGGAAGGCATCGACTTCCGCCTGAAGGGTGCGCGCCGCTGCCGCGGCGGCCAGATACTGCCCGCGGGCGCCGGCGACGTAGCCATCGATCACCGCGCTGGCGTCATAGGACCATTGCGCAGGGTCGGTCGAGGCGAGGGCATAGGAGGCCGGAACGCCGCCGCTCTCGCCGCCGCCTTCGCCGCCTTCGCCGCCTTCCTCGCTTGCCGCGGCGGACAGCGGAGCCTCTGCCGCCGCGGCGGCCGGGACCAGGGCGCCGCTCCACAGCGTCAGGGTCTGGGTCAGGGCGATGGCGCCCGCGCCGAGCAGCAGATTGGTCTTGAGGTCTGGCATGGGTTACCTGAGACGTGGTCTGGCGGTGTAGCGGATTGCAAATCATTCGCAAGAATCGGACCGAGACGCAAGCCGGGCGAGGCGGAGGCGCAGATGATCCTGGGGCTGGACGGCATCCTGACTGGAGACGAGCTCGGCGCCATTCGGGCGCGGCTGGCGGCGGGCGCGTTTCAGGACGGCAAGGCGACCGCGGGCTGGCACGCGAGGCTCGTCAAGGAGAACGAGCAGCTCGGACGGGACGATCCTGCCGCTGAGGCGATCCGCGCCGAGATCGATGCGGCGTTGCGGCGCAACGCGATCTTCGCCGCCGCCGTGCAGCCGCGGCTGATCCAGCTTCTCGTCAACCGCTACGGCGTGGGCCAGTCCTACGGCCGCCATGTCGACGACGCCTTCATGAACGGCCGCCGCACCGACGTGTCGCTGACCGTCTTCCTCTCAGACCCTGCCGACTATGACGGCGGCGAACTGATCATCGAGACGCCCGCCGGCGAGCAAAGCGTCAAGCTGCCCGCCGGAGCGGCAATCGTCTATCCGGCGACGACGCTGCACCGGGTGGAGCCGGTGACGCGCGGCGTCAGATACGCCTGCGCCGGCTGGGTGGAGAGCCGGGTGCGCGACCCGGGCGCCCGGGAAATCCTGTTCGACCTGGAACGCGCCCGCCGCGCCATGTTCCAGAACCACGGCAAGACGGCGGAGTTCGACCTGGTTTCGAAAGCGACCGCCAATCTGCTGCGCCGCTGGGGCGAGTGAGGACGGACATGCACACCACGATGCTGATCGAGGTCTTCTCGTTCGTCGCCATCGTCGCCTGGGCGATGACCGGGGCGCTCGCCGCCGGCCGCCGCTCGATGGACTGGGTGGGGGTCTTCATCCTCGCCGCCGTCACGGCGCTCGGCGGCGGCACGATGCGCGACGTCTTTCTCGACCACTATCCGCTCTACTGGGTGGAGCGGCCCTGGCTCCTGGGGCTGACGACCGCTGCGGCGCTGGCCGCCATCGCCTTCGCCCGCTTCATCCACCGGCTGAAGAACACCTTCATCCTGCTCGACGCGGTCGGCCTCGTCGTCGTGACCATCGTCGGCTGCGACGTGGCGCGCCAGCTGGGCCATCCGATGGCGATCGCCGTCCTGGCTGGCATGATCACCGGCTGCGCCGGCGGCGTGGTGCGCGACATCCTGTGCAACCAGATCCCGCTGCTGTTCAGCTCCGAACTCTACGCCAGCGTCTCGATCGTCACCGGCATCCTCTATGTCGGCGGCCTGGAGCTCGGCTTCGATGCGGGCGTCATGGCGATCGCCGCAGCGGCGGCCGGCCTCGCGCTGCGGCTGCTCGCGGTGCGCTTTTCCTGGGGAATGCCGCGCTTCGTCTATACCAAGGACTGGGTCTGAGGCCGCCGGCTGACGTAAAGGGAGGTCTTGCGCGGGCGGCGCGAAAGCGGTCTTGTTCCGCCAATCACAAAACAGGGCCTCAGGGAGAGACTTCATGCGCGGACTGGGCGGACCATTCGTCGGCGTCGGATCGGCTGTGCTGATCGCGGCGGCCGGCTTCTACTACTTTGCCCCGACCTCCTGGATCTTCGCGCCGCACGGCGCCGCCCCGGCGGCGACCGCCGCCGCGACCCCGGCCCCGTCGGCGACCGCGGCCGCGCCGGCCGCGCCCGCCTATCCTGCCGGCACGCCGGCCGCCGCCGGCGCCGAGAGCGCCACCCGGCGCGGCTTCACCACCGGCACGCCCACGCCGGCCGACGCCGAGCAGCTCGCCAAGGCGGCCGCGATCACCGAGGCGCGCATCGCCGCCGCCGACGCCGAGCCCGGCAACTGGCTGGCCCATGGCCGCACCACCGACGAACAGCGCTTCTCGCCGCTCGACCAGATCAATCGCGACACCGTCGCGGCGCTGGGCGTCGCGTGGGAGATGGAGACCGGCACGGTGCGCGGCCTGGAGGCCTCGCCCATCGTCGTCGACGGCACGATGTTCTTCTCGCTCAATTGGGGCGCCGTGAAGGCGGTCGATGCCCGCACCGGGCGCGAGCTGTGGTCCTATGATCCCGAAGTGCCCGGCGAATGGGCGCGCAACGCCTGCTGCGACATCGTCAATCGCGGCGTCGCGGTCTATCAGGGCCGCGTCTATGTCGGCTCGCTCGACGGCCGCCTGATCGCCCTCGACGCCCGGACCGGCAAGCCCGACTGGGTGGTCAACACGCTGATCGATCGCACCCGGCCCTATGTCATCACCGGCGCGCCCCGCATCGCCAAGGGCCTGGTGATCATCGGCAATGGCGGCGCCGAGCTGGGCGTGCGCGGCTACGTCACCGCCTACGACGCCGTTACCGGGGCGCAGAAATGGCGCTTCTTCACGGTACCCGGCCATCCCTCGAAGCCGCAGGAGAGCGCCGCGCTGGAGCGTGCCCTGCCGACCTGGAGCAAGGACCCCAAGGCGGCCTGGATGGAAGTCGGCGGCGGCGGCACGGTGTGGGATTCGATCGTCTTCGATCCCGAATTGAACCTCGTCTATCTGGGCGTCGGCAACGGCTCGCCGTGGAACCACGACATGCGCTCGCCCGGCGGCGGCGACAATCTCTACGTCTCGTCCATCGTCGCGGTGAACGCCGATACGGGCGAATATGTCTGGCATTACCAGGGCACGCCCGGCGATTCCTGGGACTTCACCGCGACCCAGCACATCATGCTGGCCGATCTGGAGATCGGCGGCGTGCCGCGCCGCGTCGTGATGCAGGCGCCCAAGAACGGCTTCTTCTACGTGCTCGACGCCGCGACCGGCGAATTCATCTCGGCCGAGGCCTATGTCGCGGTGAACTGGACCAAGGGCATCGACCCGGTCACCCACAAGCCGATTCCCAATCCGGACGTCGACTACACCAAGGAGCCCAAGCTCGTGTACCCGGCCCAGGTCGGCGGCCATAACTGGCAGCCGATGGCCTTCAACCCGCAGACCGGCCTCGTCTACATCCCGGCGATCGACGCCTCGGCGCTGTTCGTCAACCAGCAGCCCTATGCCTACATCCCGGGCAAGTGGAACACCGGCACCGACTTCGCGGGCGTCACCAAGGCGATCATCGCGGCGATCGAGTCCGGCAGCCCGCCGCCGCCCGCCAAGGGCTTCATCCGCGCCTGGGATCCGGTGACCCAGTCCGAGCGCTGGTCGGTGCCGATGGCCGGCGCCTGGAACGGCGGCCTGCTGACCACCGCCGGCGGCCTGGTCTTCGGCGGCGGCGCCGACGGCATCTTCGCCGCCTACGACGCCGAGACCGGCGAGCAGGTGTGGAAGATCGACCTGCAGACCGGCATCCTCGCCCCGCCCGTCACCTACACGGTGGACGGCGAGCAGTATGTCGCCCTGCTGGCCGGCTGGGGCGGCGCCTGGGGCCTCGCCAATCTGAAGGACCCGACCAGCGCGGCGGTGAGGACCGGCACCAACCAGGGCCGCCTCTTCGTCTTCAAGCTGGGCGGCCGCCAGAGCGTCGCGGCGCTCGCCTCGACCAAGGCGCCGCCGGAGAAGCCCCCCGTCGCCACCGCCGACGCGGCGACGCTCGACAAGGGCTTCACGCTGTTCCACCAGACCTGCACGGTCTGCCACGGCTTCTTTGCGGAGAGCACGGGCGTCCTGCCGGACCTGCGCATGAGCAGCAACGATGTCTTCGCGCAGTACAAGGAGATCGTGCTGGAAGGCGCGCTCGCCGCCAACGGCATGGCCTCGTTCGCCGACAATCTGAACGAGGCGGATGTCGAGGCGATCCGCCAATATGTCCTCAGCGAGGCGAACGCCGCCTGGGCCGCGGCCAATCCCGCCGCGCCCCCGGCGCCCGGCACGCCTTAGCGCGCACCCGCCTCTCGGGCAGGCGCCCGCGACGACCGGCGGAGGGGGCAGCCCCTCCGCCGTTTCGTTTCAGGCGGCGGCGCGCAGCGCGGCGGCGAGGCGCGTGACGTCGGCCGCGTCCTGATAGACGCCGAAGCCGATGCGCAGCACATCGCCGCGCCGGTCGACGATGACGCCCGCCTGCGCCAGCGCCCGCTCGATCCGTTCGGCCTCCGCCGTCAGGAAAGCGAGGAAGCGCCCGCGCGCCGCGCCGTCGTCCACGACGAGCTGGCCCGGCCGCAAGGGCGTCCCCGCCAGATCGTCCACAAGCAGCGCCTGGAGCGCCGCGCAATAGGCCCGCTGCGCCGCGACGCGTCCCGCCGCGCCGAGGCCGGCGAGCCAGTCCTGCACCGCGTTGAAGCGGTAGAGACCGGACGGATCGAAGGTCGCGCCGGCGAAGCGCGAGGCATCCGCGCCGTAGGCGACCTCGTTCGGGCGCGCGGCGCCGAGGGCTCCGAATTCGGCGTACCAGCCGGTGTCGCGCGGACGCAGGCCATAGCCGGGCGGGCAGTGCAGGAAGCAGACGCCTTCGCCGGCCATCGCGTATTTGTACCCCCCCGCGAGATAGAAGATGCGATGCGCGAGTGCGCCGAGGTCCACGGGCAGCGCCATGAAGGCGTGGTATCCGTCGATGGCGATCAGCGTGTCGTCATGGCGCACGGCCGCGACGATGTCGGCGATCTCGTGAACCACCCAGCCGGAATTGAAGAAGACATGGCTGAGGAAGACGAGGTCGAAGCGGCCTTCATGCAGTTCGGCGACGAAGCGCCGCGCAAAGGTCGCCAGGGGCTCGGCGGGCACGCGAACGATTTCGGCGAGGCCGTCCTCCTCAAGCCGCGCGACCTGGCGGGCGAAGGAGTGAAACTCGCTGTCGGTGGTGAGGATGCGGGGCGTCGTGCGCGGGTCGAGGCAGGAGAGCAGGCGCCTCACGAATTCATGCGTGTTCGGCGCGAAGACGATGGTGGAGGGATCGGGAAGCGCAAGTTGGCGCGCGACGTGACGCTGGGCGGCGGGGACGACCTCGCCAAAGACCTTTTGCCACTTGCCGTCCAGCAGCGTCGCGGCGTCCTCCCAGCATTGCCGCTGCGCCGCTTCAGTAACGTCCGGCCAGGGATGATGGCTGTGCGCGGCGAAGTGCAGCGGCGCCCCCGGGCGCAGGATCGAGCGGGCGAAGTGCGCCTTCAGCGTCTCCACCTCAGCCCTCGTAGCGGTAGCGCATCTGGACCCGGACCGCGTCCGGCAGCTTCGGCAGGTCGGAGCGCGGGATGAGGAAAGTCGCGATCGCGAAGAGATCGGTGAAGACACGGTGCTTTTCGGCGCTGCCGCGCAGATAGTCGTAGCCCGACGAGCCGCCGGTGCCGACCTTGCGGCCGATCATCCGGCTGACCATCAGCGCATGGCGCAGCCGCCACAGCGCCATCTGCTCGTCGATGTCCATCAGCGCCCTCAGCATCCGGAAGGGCAATTGCAGCGCCGGTTCGTCGCGGTAGAGGAAGATGAAGAGCGCCGCCTGGAGGGCGCGCCGCGACATGGTCCACGCTCCGGTCTCGCGCAGCGTTTCGTATCGGGAATCGTCGAGCAGCGCGTCGTACATCGCGCTGGAGCGCTCAAGGCTCGATATCTGGACCTGCTTTTCCGCCTCGCTCAGTTGCGCATGGGCGCGGATCGTCTCGATGTCGGCCTTCAGCATGCGCTCGATCGCCGCATCGTAGACGGTGCGGAAATCGAAGCCGCCCATCTCGACGAAGGGCGTGCGGGCGAGCCATTCGTCGACCTCCTCGCGCAGGCTCGGCCGCCCTTCCGCGGCCTCGATCCGCGCCCGGGCGCCGGCGTCGAGGCGGGCGTCGAAGTCCGCGCCGTCGAAGCGCAGCCGCGCGGCCCGGGTAAGGCCGAGCCGCGTCTCGATCATGCGGAACTGCTCGCTCTGGAAGCCGGAGGCCGGGACCAGAAGGTCGCGGAACTCCAGGAAGTCCATTGGCGTCATGGTCTCCAGCACGTCGATCTGCGAGACCACGAGCTGGAGGATGCGCACCACGCGCTCGGCCGCATGGACCGCGCCGCCAAGCTCCGAATCGTCCACCACGCGGCCCGAGAAGATGCGCGCCACGCGCTCCAGCTCGTGCAGGATCTGCTTGAACCACAGCTCGTAGGCCTGGTGGATGACGATGAAGAGCATCTCGTCATGCGCTTCGGCGCCGCGCCGCGCGCTTTCCGGCGCCTGGGCGGAGAGCAGCGTGTCGAGCTTCAGATAGCTCGCATAGTCCATGGGCGGTCACTCCCCCCGGGGCGGGACCAGTTCGAATTCGTCCAGCGCGTTCAGACGATACAGCTCGCCCTTGGTGATGTCGAAATACCAGCCGTGCAGGGCCAGCGCGCCGGACTTCTCGCGTTCCGCAATCCAGGGGAAGGTGCGCAGATTGGCGAGGCCGACCCGCACGTTCTCGCGCTCGCAGAGGCGGCAGACATGGTCGCGGTCGTGCGCCATGTTCACCGCCTCGGCCTTGGCGAAGGCGGCGCGGCGGGCCGGACGCGCCACCGACATCCAAAGATCGAGGAAGTCGGTCTTGCGTTCGGCGCCCGGCTCGGCGTCGACCAGGGCGCCGATGCCGCCGCACTTGGCATGGCCGAGAATGATGATGTTGGGGATTTCCAGCCCCTTCACGGCGAACTCCAGCGCCGCGCTGGTGCCATGGTGGTCGTCGTCGGGTGCGTAGGGCGGCACGACGTTGGCGACGTTGCGCACCATGAAGACGTCGCCGGGCGCGGTGTCGAAATTAATCGCCGGGTCGACGCGGGCATCCGAGCAGCCGATGATCATCTTGGTCGGACGCTGGCCGCGCAGTGCGAGGCGCTCCAGCGTCTCCTTGTTCTGCTCGTAGTAGCCGGCCCGGAAGCGCCGGTAGCCGGCGATGAGTTGGTCCATCGGAGATCCCTGCTGCAATGCGGCCAATCGGCGTTCATCTGACGGAGACCCGCGCAGACTTCAATCCCAAAAGAAGGGGGCTCCGGATCGCGCCGGAGCCCCCATCGATTTCAGTCGGGTCTGGACCCCCGCCTCGGCGGGGGCAGCGCTGCGCAGGGCCGCCGGAGCGGCCTCGCGCCGGCTGCTTACATGTCCATGCCGCCCATGCCGCCCATGCCGCCCATGCCGCCGGGCATGCCGCCGGCCGGGGCTTCTTCCTTCGGCGCTTCGGCCACCATGGCTTCGGTGGTGAGCATCAGCGAGGCCACCGACGCGGCGTTCTGCAGCGCGGTGCGGGTCACCTTGGTCGGATCCAGGATGCCCATCTCGATCATGTCGCCATAGGTGTCGTTGGCGGCGTTGAAGCCGAAGTTGCCCTTGCCTTCCAGCACCTTGTTGATCACCACGCTGGGCTCGCCACCGGCGTTGGCCACGATCTCGCGCAGCGGCTGCTCGACAGCGCGCAGCACGATCTTGATGCCG
>JAEUMK010000061.1 GCA_016792565.1 Alphaproteobacteria bacterium | reverse complement strand
CCGCCGCCGCTTTCGGCGACGACCGCGTACTCATCGAAAAGTACGTCGCGCGGCCGCGCCATATCGAAATCCAGGTCTTCGCCGACGCGCACGGCAATGCCATCCATCTGTTCGAGCGCGACTGCTCGCTGCAGCGCCGCCGCCAGAAGGTGATCGAGGAAGCGCCCGCACCCGGCATGCCGGAAGCGATGCGCGCCGCGATGGGCGAGGCGGCGGTCAAGGCGGCGCTCGCCATCGGCTATCGCGGCGCGGGGACGGTGGAGTTCATCGTCGATTCCTCGCATGGCCTCAGAGCCGACGGGTTCTGGTTCATGGAGATGAACACCCGCCTCCAGGTGGAGCATCCCGTCACCGAGGAAGTGACCGGCCTCGATCTTGTCGAGATGCAGCTGCGGATCGCGGCGGGCGAGGCGCTGCCGCCGCAGTCGGCAATCCGCCTCACGGGCCATGCGGTCGAGGCGCGGCTCTATGCCGAAGACCCCGCCAAGGGCTTCCTGCCGTCGATCGGCACGCTGCGCCGGCTGGCGCTGCCGGGTCCGGACGAGGGCGTACGCGTCGATACCGGCGTGCGCCAGGGCGACGCCGTCACCATGTTCTACGATCCGATGATCGCCAAGGTCATCGCCCATGGCGCGACGCGCGACGAGGCGCGCCAGAAGCTCGCCCGCGCGATGGAGGCGGTCGAGGTCGCCGGGGTGCGCACCAACGCCGCCTTCGTGGCGCGCTGCCTGCGGCATGACGGTTTCGCAGCCGGCGACATCGACACCGGCTTCATCGACCGGCATATCGCCGAGCTGGCGCCGAAGCCGGGCCTTGCGTCGGACGAAGAGTTTGCTCTCGCCGCGGCGTTCGCGCTGCTCGCCAACGCAAGCGGCGGCGCGTCGCCGTGGGACGTCGACGACGTCTTCCGGATCGGCGGCCACGGCTTCGACCTGGTCGAGTTCAGCGAAGCCGGCGAGACGGTCGCCGTCAGGGTCGAGCGCCCCGATGGCGATCTGCGCATCGCCTGTCGCGGGACGGTCTGCGACGCCGCGCTGGCTCTTGATGGCGACCGGCTGACCGGTACGCTGGGCGGCCGCTCGGTCGATGTCTGGGTCGAGCGGGACGGCCACGACATCACGCTGATCTCGCGCGGCGAGACGCGCGTGCTCTCGCTGTTCGATCCGTTCGACATCGACGACGCGGCGGCGGACACGGGATCGTCCGTCGTCACGCCGATGCCCGGCAAGATCGTCCAGGTTCTGGTCGAGGCCGGGCAGGCGGTGAAGCGGGGGGCGCCGCTCGCGGTGCTGGAAGCGATGAAGATGGAGCACACGCTGGCCGCGCCGGCCGACCGGAAGGTCGCCGAGGTGCTGGTCAAGGCGGGCGACCAGGTGAGCGAAGGCACAGCGGTGATCCGGTTCGAGGACGCCTGAGTGGCGCTCAGCATCCTCAAGCTCTGCGTCGGGGTGGACAGCGTCCAGGATCTCGCAGACTGGCAGGCGGGCCGGCTGAAACAGCTCAAGAAGGCGGGCGCGAAGCCGCTGCTTACCCATGTCACGCGCATGACGCCCAAGCGGCGCGACGAGATCCTGGACGGCGGCTCGCTCTACTGGGTGATCAAGGGCTACACGGCGGTGCGCCAGCCGATCGTCGATCTGGTCGCCGCCGAGAAGCAGGGCGTGCCGCATTGCGCGATCGTCTATACGCCCGAACTGATCCCGGTGGCGCGCCGCGCCCAGCGGGCGTTCCAGGGCTGGCGCTATCTCGATCCGGCGGCTGCGCCGCCGGACCTCAGGGGCGCGGCGCTCGACGCCCCGCCTGAGCTGCAACAGGCGCTGGCGGAGCTGGGATTGCTCTAGGCTTCCATGTTGTCGGTGAGGCGCAGGCCGCCGATCCGTGCCGCCGCAAGGACGCGCAAGGGCCGCCCGGGCGCCGGCGCCGCAAGCGTTTCGGAATCGCGGACCTCCAGATAGTCGATCTTGTCGAAGCCGGCGGCCAGCAATTCGCCGAAGCCGAAGGCGGCGGCGTGGGCAGGCCGGTCGCCGCCGTGCAGCCGGGCGATCACATCCCGCAACACGAGGTTCAGCCGGCCGGCCACCTGCCGCTGTCCGGCGTCGAGATCGGCATTGGCCGAAGCGACCGCCAGTCCGTCGCTCTCGCGCAGGATCGGCGCGGCGACAATCTCCACAGGAATGTTCAGATCGGCGGCGACGCGCCGGGCGGCGAGGAGATTCTGGTAGGCCTTCTCGCCGAAGACCATGACATCGGGCAGGACCTGCATCATCAGCTTGGCGGTGACGAGGGCGGCGGTCCGCATCGCCTCGGCGCGGCCATCGTCTTCCAGCTCGCCCGCTGCCGCGCCGCCGACCGTCAGCGCCGTTGCGAAGCCCTCGGGAAACATGTCGCGGGCGGCCGGGGCGTAGAGCGCATCGCAGACGTCCTCGGTCTGCAGCAGCAGGGCATCGGCCGCTTCCTCGGCCGGGCCGCGTTCCGGATAGATCGCATAGACCACCGCCGCCCCGCGCCGCCGCGCCAGTTCGCCGAGCGCGACATGTCCCTCGTGAAGGCCGCCGCCGGTCTGGATCAGGGCGATGGTCCGGCCCCCGGAGCGCAGGCGCGCGACCTCGCGACGCACCGCCGGGACGCCGCGCACGAAAGGAAGAGTGATGAGGGTGCGGTCGTGTTCCATGTCGCCAGTCCTGTCCGGGTTGCCTCTTAGCGAAGCGAGCCCGGCTCCGCTACACTGGGGCGGCTGATTTGGAGTTCCAGCCCCATGACGCTTGCGGCAGCCCGCGCCCGCCTCTCTCCGCTCTATCTCGCCGACGAAACCGCCCTGACCGGCCAGCTGATCGCCGAGGCGCGCTTCAGCACGGCGGAAGCCCAGAGGGTCGACCGGACGGCGCGCGATCTGGTGGCGAAGATCCGGGCCGGCCGCCGCGACGGTGGCATCGACGCCTTCCTCCAGGAATATGCGCTGACTTCGGACGAGGGCATCGCGCTGATGTGCCTGGCGGAGGCGCTGCTGCGGGTGCCCGATGCCGATACCGCCGACAAGCTGATCAAGGACAAGATCGGCGCGGCCGACTGGGAGCGCCATCGGGGCCAGTCGGAGTCCTCGTTCGTCAACGCCTCGACCTGGGCGCTGATGCTGACCGGCAAGGTGCTGCGGCTGGAGGACAGCTCGGCCGCGCGCTGGACCGGGGCGCTGCGCAAGGCGGTGACGCGCTCGGGCGAACCGGTGATTCGCCAGGCGATGACCTATGCCATGCGCATCATGGGCGGCCAGTTCGTGCTGGGGCGGACGATCAAGGAGGCGCTGAACAAGGCGAAAGAGGGGACGGGGCCGCTCTATCGCTATTCCTTCGACATGCTGGGCGAGGCGGCGTTCACGCGCGAGGACGCCGCGCGCTACCGCGCCGCCTACGAAGCGGCGCTCGATGCGGTCGCGGCTGCGGCCAAACCCGGCTCGCTCGCCGACCGGCCTAGCCTGTCGGTCAAGCTCTCGGCGCTGCATCCGCGCTACGAGATCGGCCGCAAGACCCAGGTGATGGACGAGTTGCTGCTCACCGTCGCGAGCCTCGCGGGCCGGGCGAAGGCGCACGGCATCGCGCTCACCATCGATGCGGAGGAGGCCGACCGGCTGGAACTCTCGCTCGATCTTTTCGAGGCCCTGGCGCGCGATTCGAGCCTGGCCGGCTGGAACGGCCTCGGCCTGGCGGTGCAGGCCTACCAGAAGCGCGCAACGGCAGTGCTCGACTGGCTGCGCGAACTCAGCGAGGCAACCGGACGGCAGTTGCCTGTGCGCCTGGTCAAGGGCGCCTATTGGGACAGCGAGATCAAGCGGGCCCAGGAACTGGGCCTTTCGGGCTATCCGGTCTTTACCCGCAAGCAGGCGACCGATGTCTCGTATCTCGCCTGCATGCGGCGGATGCTGGCGGCGGGCGAGGCGCTCTATCCGCAATTCGCCACCCACAACGCCCATACCGTCGCCTCGGCGCTGGTGCTGGGCGAGGGGCGGGTCTTCGAGTTCCAGCGCCTGCACGGCATGGGCGCGCCGCTCTACGACGCCATCGTCGCCGACAAGACGGCGCCGCGCCCCTGCCGCGTCTATGCGCCGGTCGGCAGCCACGAGGACCTGCTCGCCTATCTGGTGCGCCGCCTGCTGGAGAACGGAGCGAACACCTCGTTCGTCAATCGCCTCGCCGACGACGAAGCCCCGATCGCCGAGATCATCGCCGATCCGACCGCGGCGCTGGAACGGCTGGAGCCGAAGCCCCATCCGCGCATCGCGCTGCCCGGCGCGATCTTTGGCGGGCGGGCGAATTCGTCCGGGGCGCTGATCGCCGACGCGCCGGTGCGCGACGCCCTGCTGGCCGAGATCTCCAGGGCGACTGCGGGACCGTTTGCGGCGCGCTCGCTGATCGCGGGCAGGGAAGCGGGCGGCACGGCGCGGGCGATCCGCAATCCGGGCCGGCTCTCAGAGGTCGTCGGGGAGGCGTTCGATGCCGACCCGGCCGCTGTCGCTGCCGCCGTGGATGCGGCGGCGGAGGCGCAGGACGCCTGGAACGCGCTCGGCGGCGCGGCACGGGCGGCGATCCTGGAGCGGGCCGCCGGTCTTTTCGAGCGCGACCGGGCGCGGCTGATCGGCCTGTGCATCCGCGAGGCTGGCAAGACGCTCGCCAACGGCCTTGCCGACGTGCGCGAGGCGATCGACTTCCTGCGCTACTACGCGGCCGGCGCGCGCGCGGATTTCGCAGCGCCGCATCCGCTGCCCGGGCCGACCGGCGAGCGCAACACGCTCGGTCTCCACGGCCGCGGCGTCTTCGCGGCGATCTCGCCCTGGAACTTCCCGGCGGCGATCTTCACCGGACAGGTCGCAGCGGCGCTGGCCGCCGGCAATGCGGTGGTCGCCAAGCCGGCCGAGCAGACGCCGCTGATCGCCGCCGCCATCGTCCGCCTGCTGCACGAGGCGGGCGTGCCGCCGGCGGCGCTCAATCTCGTCATCGGAGACGGCCCTACCGTCGGCGCGCCGTTGTCCGCCGATCCGCGCCTCGCGGGCGTCGTCTTCACCGGCTCGACCGAGGTGGCGCGGCTGATCAACCGCACGCTCGCGGCGCGCGACGGGCCGATCGCCACGCTGATCGCCGAGACCGGCGGCCTGAACGCGATGATCGCCGACTCGACCGCGCTGCCCGAACAGCTCGTGCGCGATGCGCTGGCCGGGGCGTTCGACAGCGCAGGCCAGCGCTGCAGCGCGCTGCGCGTCCTCTTCGTGCAGGACGGCATCGCCGGCCGGGTGATCAAGATGCTGGCCGGCGCGATGGAGGAACTCGTTGTCGGCGATCCGATGCGGATCGAGACCGATATCGGCCCGGTGATCGATGCCGAGGCGCTGGCGGTACTGGAGGCCCATGCCGCCCGCATGAACGTCGAGGGCAAGCTGATCGCCCGCGCGCCTCTCGCAGCCCTGGACGGCCATTTCTTCGCTCCGCAAGCCTTCGAGATCGACGCCATCGGGCGGCTGAAACGCGAGACCTTCGGGCCGATCCTGCATGTCGTGCGCTACAAGGGCGACCGGCTGGGCGCGGTGTGCGAGGCGATCAACGCGACCGGCTACGGTCTCACGCTCGGCATCCATACCCGCATCGCCTCGTCGGCGGAGGAGATCGCGGCGCGCGTGCGGGCGGGCAACATCTATGTCAACCGCAACCAGATCGGGGCGGTGGTCGAGGCGCAGCCGTTCGGCGGCGAGGGCCTGTCCGGAACGGGTCCGAAGGCGGGCGGACCGCATTATCTTCACCGCTTCGCGACCGAGCGCACGCTGTCGGTGAATACGACGGCCGCCGGTGGTAATGCTTCTCTCCTGTCGCTCGGCGACACCGAATGAACGCCAACGAAGAGGACCCTCGGCCGTGAGCAAGAGCGGCAAGGATATCGCCAAGCCCGCAGCCTCAGCCGAGGTGGCGGCGTTCCTGGAGCAACTGGCGAAGGTCCCCGCGCCGCGCCCCGGCGGCGGCTCCGGGCGGCTGATCTTTGCGCTCGATGCAACGATGAGCCGTCAGCCGACCTGGGACATGGCGACCAAGCTCCAGGGCGAGATGTTCGAGGCGGCGGCGTCGGCGGGCGGTCTCAGCATCCAGCTTGTCTCGTTTCGCGGCATGGGCGAGTTCGACGCCCGCCGCTGGACCGCCAGCGCTGACGAGATGAAGCGTGCGATGGCGGGATACGGCTGCCGGGGCGGCTTCACGCAGATCGAGCGGACCCTGCGCCATGCCGGGACCGAGGCGTCGGTCGCCCCGGTCCAGGCGCTCGTCTATGTCGGCGACTGCGCCGAGGAACAGGCCGATGCGGTCTGCGCGGCGGCGGGCGCCATGGCGCTGGCCGGGGTACCGGCCTTCATGTTCCAGGAGGGCGCCAATGCCTTCGCCGAAACGCTCTTCCGCGAAGTCGCGCGGCTCACCAAGGGCGCCTATGCGCGGTTCGACGCCGGCGCAGCGGCGACGTTGCGCGAGCTGCTGCGGGCGGTGGCGGTCTATGCATCCGGCGGCCGCAAGGCGCTGGCCGACCATGCGCGCAAGACCGGCGGCGCTGCGCTGCTGCTCACTCGCCAGATGGGAGCCTAGCGCGTGGTCTGGTTCGTCGGCGGTCTCGCCCTCCTGGTCTTCGCGATCGTTGTGTTGAGGGCGTTTTCGTCCGCCAGTCCGGCGCGCCTGGCGGCGATCGTCAAGTGGATCGCCCTGGCGATCTCTTCGGCGGCGGCCATCGTGCTGCTTGTGCGCGGCAACGGAGGCTGGGCGATGCTCGCGTTCGGGGCCGCCGCCGCCATGCTCGCCAGCCTGCGCTGGCCGGGCGGGCCAGCGAGTCCCACCACGCGAACCTCCGACATCGAGACCGCTTGGCTGCGCATGTCGCTCGACCACGACAGCGGCGACACGACGGGGACCGTCCTCAAGGGCCGCCATGCAGGCTCGACGCTTGCCGAACTCGACCCCGAGGCGCTGTTCGACCTGCTGGGCGAACTGCGCATCCACGATCCGCAGTCGGCGTTGCTGCTGGAGGCCTATCTGAAACGCGCGCACCCCGATCTCGATGGAGATGCGCC
>JAEUMK010000054.1 GCA_016792565.1 Alphaproteobacteria bacterium | reverse complement strand
ACTTCCACCGCATCGTCGATGCCATCGCAGTCGAGCGTCAGATCAAGGGCTGGTCGCGCGCCAAGAAGGAGGCCCTCATCCGGCGCGACTACGACCGCCTGCCCGCCCTGTCGAAGCGCCGTGCGTCCTTCGAGACGCGGCCATCGGCCGCTCCTCAGGATGAGGAGGGTGGGAGCAGAAGGACTGCAACGGGCACCACGCCCGCTCCCCTCTCCAAACCTTCCTCATCCTGAGGAGGCCGCGGCACGCGGCCGTCTCGAAGGACGCACAGCCCTTCCTCATCCTGAGGACTCTCAAACCGTCCTCATCCTGAGGAGGGCGCGGCACGCGCCCGTCTCGAAGGACGCACAACGCCTGGAAGCGCCGCGCCCCAACCCTCTTGCGCGCGACGGCCCAAAGCCCGAGCGCCGATGGAAGCTCAGCCCGCCAACCGCCGGTCAAGCGCCGAGAGCGGCACCGCCTGCTCCATCGCCTCGCGCAGCGCCTCGATGCGGATCGGCTTCGACACGTAGCCGTTCATCCCGGCCGCGAGGTAGGACTCCATGTCGCCGCGCAGCGCATTGGCGGTGATCGCGACGATCGGGATTTGCGAAACGGGTCCGGTCAGCTCCCGTATGGCGCGCGTCGCGCCGGTGCCATCGAGGACCGGCATCTGGACGTCCATCAGCACCAGATCGTAGGCGTGCTCCTGCACGGCCTCGACCGCGAGCTGCCCGTTGGCCACGATGGTCGTGCGGTGACCCTCGCGCTTGAGCAGGGCCGCGATCAATTGCTGGTTCACGGGGTGGTCTTCGGCCACCAGGATATCGAAGCGGCGGCGCGTCCGCGCTGCGGCCGTCTGCGGCGCCGCGGCGGCCTCCGCGCCGGCCGCTTCCTCGAAGGGCAGGTCGAACCAGAAGGTCGAGCCCTTGCCCTCCTCGCTGGAGAAGCCGATCGCACCGCCCATCGCCTCGACGAGGGACTTCGAGATCACGAGGCCGAGGCCGGTGCCCCCGGCCTTGCGGCTGGACGAGCCGTCGCCCTGGACGAACGGCCTGAAGAGCTTCGCCGAGGCCTCGGCCGAGATGCCGGCTCCGGTATCGGCCACCTCGAAACGCAGGCGCTTGGAAGACCCCTCGCCGGCCAGGCCCACCGTCACCTTGACCTGGCCCTCGTTGGTGAACTTGACGGCATTGCCCACCAGGTTGAACAGGACCTGGCGGATGCGCGGCGCATCGCCCATCAGGCGGTCCGCCAGACCGGCCTCGATCGCCGTCTCGAGCGTGTTGCCCTTCTTGTTGGCGATCGGCGTCAGAAGCGCATTGACCTTGTCGATCTCGGCGCGCAGCGCGAACGCCTCGCGCTCGATCTTCATCTGGCCGGCCTCGATCTTGGAGAAGTCGAGAATGTCGTTGAGGATCAGAAGCAGGTTTTCGGCCGACTCGTAGGCCAGCGAGGCGTAGCGCGCCTGTTCGCCCGACAGGCCCGAGCCGCGCATGAGATCGAGCATGCCCATCACGCCGGTCATCGGCGTGCGGAGTTCGTGGCTCATCGTGGCGAGGAACTGGGACTTGGCGACGCTGGCGGCCTCGGCCGCGATCTTGGCCTTTTCCAGCTGCTCGCTGGCGGCGGCGATTTCCTGCTCGTGACGGACCTGGTCGGAGATGTCGCGGGTCACCGTCACGATGTACTGCAGCGCGCCGGTCTGCGGGTCGTAGACTTTCCGGCCGCGCCGCTCGAGCCAGATCACGCCGCCGTCCTTGCGGACGCCCCGATAGCGGAAGGTCTCGCCCTCCCCGCCCGCGTCCTCGCGCGCCACGGCCTCCATGACGAGCTGCACGTCTTCGGGATGCGACAGCACCGCGCGGCCCTCGAAGAAGTCCTCGACCGTGTAGCCGCACTGCTGCTCGCACGAGGCCGAGAGGTACTGCATCGTGCGGTCGGGACCGAATACGGCGATGACGTCGATCGAATTGTCGACGATGGACTGGAGCTTGGCGCGGGCCTCGAGCTGGGCGGTCGTGGCGGCCGCAAGGTCGCGCTCGTGTTCGACGCGCTCCGTGATGTCGGAGATGATCGACAGGACCGCCGTGCCCTCGCCGAAATCGTGCTCGTGAACCGCCCGCGCGCGGCGCTCGACCCAGATCCAGCGGCCGTCCCGGTGGCGCAGGCGATAGCGCAGCGATGGCGTAACGATGCCCTTGCGGTTGCGCGCCGACTCCTCGAACAGGGTCTGGCGGTCGGCCGGATGGGCCATCGTGCCGAGCGGCATCTTGGCCAGGTCGTCGGGCGTGTAGCCGACGAGATTGGCCGCGGACGGCGACAGATAGGCCGTGCTGCCGTCGGGACGGAAGAGCGAGACGACGTCGCCGATGTGATCGGTGACGAGCTGAAGCTGGCTGCGGCTCTCGTGGAGTTCGCGCCGGGCGGCTTCCAGCTGCTCGATGCGCCTGACCTGTTCGCCGATGTCGCGGGCGACGGCGATGTATTCGCCGACCTCGTCGGAGCCCGGCGGCACGAGCGGCGTCAGCGAGACTTCAAGCCAGACCCAGCTGCCGTTCTCGTGCCGGTAGCGATGGCGATAGGTCTGGGTCGTCCGTGTCCGGTGGGCCTCCAGGAATGCCGCTTCGGCGACCGCCCGGTCGTCCGGATGGACCAGATGTACGACCTGACCGTCGCGCACCAGGGTCTGCTTGCCCAGGATCCTCTCATGCGAGGGCGAGACGTGGATGACCCTGCCGTCGGCCGTGAAGCGCAGGAAGATTTCCGACCCCTGGCGGGCGAAGAGATCGTAGAGCTCGTTCTGCTCCTTGAGCAGCAGCTGGGTTCTGGCCAGCGACTCCTCCGCCTCGACCGCCCGCGTGATGTCGCGGATGATCGACAGGACCGCGACGCCTTCGCCGAAATCGTGCTCGCGGATCGCGCTCGCGCGGCGCTCCAGCCACACCCAGTGCCCGCTCTTGTGGCGCACCCTGAGCCGGAACACCGGGGTCACGATCCCGGCCCGATTGCGCTCGCGCTCGGCGAGGAAGAGCGCCTTGTCGTCGGGATGGACGTAGGGGCCCAGCGCGTCGCCTCCGACCTCGCCCGGCTCGTAGCCGATGATGTGCCTCACCGAGGGCGAGATATAGGCCGGCACGCCGTCCGGCTTCACCAGCGTGACGATGTCGGCGATATTGTCGGTGACGAGCTGGAGTTGCGCGCGGCTGAGCTCAAGCTCCTGCCGCGCGGCGGCGAGCTGGGCCTCGCGGGCGGCCCGGTCGGTTATGTCGCGCGAGATGACGACGAACTCGGTGACCTCGCCGGTCGCCGGGTCGATGACCGGGTTCAGGGCGGCTTCCAGCGTGATCCACTGGCCGTCGGCGCGCTGCGCCCGATACTGGCGGATTTCGGTCCTGCGGGTCTCCAGGCAGAGGCGCCAGGCCTCCTGGACGGCCGGCAGGTCGTCGGGATGGATGCGGCCAAGCGCCGGCTGGCCGACGCGGCCGCCGGGGCCGAAACCCATCACCTGCATGGTCGACGGCGACTGGTAGAGGATCTGGCCGTCGAGCGAGACCCGCGAGATCAGGTCGAAGCTGTGCTCGGCGAGGACGCGGTACTCCTGCGAGCGCATTTCGAGCCTGGCTTGCGCCCGTTTCTCCTCTGTAACGTCGTGGATCGTCCCGATACCGTACTGGCGTCCGCCCGTATCCCCTTGAATCAAACGGAAATGGTCCCGGAACCACCGCCACCCCCCCCCCGCCACCCTCAACCGCCGATCTAAGGTTGCTGCACCCACTTCTCGTGCAATATCGACGGCGGTGCGCACGCTGGAGGCGTCGTCAGGGTGGATGATCGTCGTCAAGAAGCCCGGTTGCTCGTAGAAGCGCTGCGCTTCGTATCCCAGCACGGTCGAGACGGAAGCCGACACGAAGACAATAGACGGCTCGCCGTCTACGGCGGCCACATATGTGATCGCCGGCGACCCATTGAGAATAGCGAGGGCATCCATGCCCTGCGGCGGCGAATTCGGCATTTCTTCGTGTGCAAGCGAGGAACTGGAGCAGCAGTACAATACTATCCACAGCAGGCTTTCGGCTTGCTTAACTGGAAGACTTTCTGGTTCACCCCCCTAGGTGTAGCCAAGCCTTGCGAACTGCTCGATTGGAGCATCAATTGCTGAGAGTGCCGACTTCAATCTCTTGTTAACATCTGCCGCTGCTGGTGAATCGATCAGGTTGTTCTCCTCGGCCGGATCATCCGAAAGGTTGTAGAGATGATCGCCCGAGAACTTCGTCCATGCCCAATAGGGTACTCGGTCACCTCTTTCCCAAGTTTGCTGAATAGCGGGAACGCTGGATCCAGGCATACGTGACAGACGAGCACGCGCGTCAGGCAGCGGCAATTCCTGTTCCCGCGACAGTTGATGGGTAGGCATTGTCGACCAGCGGTTGGACAGCATCGACAATGGCGCGTTGTCGCCGGCAGGCGCCTTGACGAGCTTGTGGAAGCCGTCGATGAAGTGCACCTCCCGTCCCCAAACTCCGGCGAGTACGTGGTCTCTGATTGCGGTCGCACTTCGCGTCAAAAGCGGCAGAAGTGAATGCCCATGTGTTCGTTGGCGAACATGCTGAGCGGCACCAAAGACGTCCACAACTGTGGCGAACAGATCGACGCTTGTCGTCAATGCGTCGCACACTCCTCTTTGCAGCCCCGCCCCCGATATCATTAAAGGAATGTGGGCAATCGTCTGAAACAGCGGAACGCCGGGTTTGCCCCAGATGTCCTTTTCACCAAAATAGTGCCCATGGTCAGTCGTAACGATGACTATCGTATCATCCCAGAGGCCGTTCCTGTCGATCGCATCCAGGATCTTGCCGAACCAGTGGTCGATCATCGTCAGTTTCGCACCGTATCGTGCACGGATCTGCTGGCCCTCCCGTGCTGTAATCACACCCCGACGAACGCAGCCCCTACCATAAGGCGGCCAGATCAACGGCGGACCCTTCCAGTCGGGATCATAGAGGCGCGCATAGTGATCAGGCGTATCAAACGGTTCGTGGGGATCGAACTCATCAACAAACAAGAAGAACCGGTTGTGCCGACCGGCATTGTCATCGATCCACTTCGATGCCGATGACATAGTGCGCGGCCCTGGAAAGTCTGCCTCACCGCGGAACCAGCCTCGAGACCTATCGTAGGGCATGGACCGCCGGCCCATAAGGGGCGCGCCGGTCCAGCTTGGGTCATGCGCCGTCTTCCATGGATCACCTTCGTGACCACGCTGATAGTCCCATGCCGAAAAGTCGACATGGTAGTTCTCGCCGCCCGTTTCAAAGAGATGCGGATGGTCCGTCACAAGCTGGCTCACAACGCCTTCGCGTGAAAGCGGGCCGGCAATGCCGTCTTCCCAAAGCTCTAGCGATCCCCATGCCTTCCATAGGAAATCCCATGCTCCGCACAAAATGTCGTGACGCGCAGGCATGCATGGCAGCGAGCCAACATAGTGCTTGTCGAACCTGACAGATCGCGCTGCAAAGCGGTCGAAGTTCGGAGTCGCGAACTCGCGGCCGCCATAGGCGCCAAGCATGTGACGATTCAGGCTGTCGAACAGAAGAAAGATAACATTTCGGGGCAGCTCGGAAGAGGCTCCCGTTCGATCCCCGACGTCAGCCAACGCGCGCACCGGATGCCGAAGCGATGTCAGCAAACCCAAACGCTATCTCTTGAACGGGCTTGCCTGCAATTGTGCCGGGTCGTTCCGCTACCAAGCGCCCGCCCTCGTTTTCGTAGAAGTAACGCGAAGGGTTTCCCTTAAGAGCCCAGACGACGGCAGACTTGAATCCTTCCGCCCAAAGGCGCGAAAAGGCGCCTTGGATTAGGGCATGACCGATGCCGCTTCCGAGATGGTTTGGATCCACATAGATCGTGTAGACTTCGCCGTCATAGCCGACCGCCCGATCGCGTGCGGGTCCGAAGCTGGCGAACCCAAAGACGCCAAAATAGTCGTGTTCGGCAACAAGAACGCCGTCATGGGGACCGCCGCGCGTTATTTCCCGTGTCCACAATAGGCGCTGGCGAACCTCCGATAGCCGCACGAGGTAGTTTGCCGGCAGCATGCCTGCATAGGATTCCCGCCAGGACTCGACGAAGATCCTAGCGATAGCTGCCGCGTCGTCGCGCAAAGCCGCGCGCACAAAAAAATCGTCAGCAGACATGTCAGGTTGACCCACTCTTGCTCCCACACAAAGCCTAGCGCGGGTCTTCGGCAACGGCGAGAACTTCCTTAAGATGCCGTTAAGGACATCACTTCCCAAGCAGCCATTTCGCTCAAATGTTGGGTGACCATAGAGCTCCCCAGCGCGAATTCCCTAGTCGGAGCGCCAATTTGGCTCTGATCACCTCCGACGAAGTCGGAGGTTATGCAGCGCAGCGCTCTGCGGAGAATCGGCGACGCGCACTGCAAAGTCCCGGCGTCGATCCTCGTGCCGGAAGGCGTTCATGTTTATGCCGTTGCCGGCGATGCGGATCGAAATCTCTCAGTTGCCCAAGCACCTTCCGATGCCGACTTCCCCAAGCGCGGAATGCCCTCCCAATGGAAGCACCGCCGGTAGCTAGACCTACAAGCGGAACTGTGCAGTTCGCGCCGCCAGGGGTCGCACCGGCAGCAAGCGGACAACCAACAATGATCTCAGATGGCTCAGTCGCGCGATCGACAATACCGCAGACTTCGGCACTACAAGAGTAGATCTCAGCAGATCTGGGCAAGCGTTGCGGCGGACATCTGTGGCCAAACAATGGAGGAGAACACGGAACGCTTCCTGCGCTAAATGTCCAAGCCCCCAGCCACCCCGGCATAGTGGAAGAGTGATCCGACGAAGCACATTGTCGCATCCCACGCATCGATTGCGGCGCCGAGTGTTAGGGCGAAAAAGTCTCCTGGCCACTCCAGCGGCATGTCGGCCGAAACACTTGGTGTCTCATCGGTCGCAAGCATGACATGGATGAACCTAGCGTCCCCACATTGCGAAGCTGAGCCAGCCGCCATGGCCTCAGCAGAAAATACACAAGCATCCGACATGGTTGTCGCGGGCTCTGCAACCGCGACCCGGACCACCATGGCAACACTCTGCGCCTGTCCGCTTGCTGCATCGGGAGTGGCGGACAGCTCACTGGGTGACATCACCAGAGCCGCAGTCATTGCAACTGCGGCCGCCGGTACAGCAAACCATGCCTTCATGGTCATCCCCAAGCCTGAGTTCGAGCCCAGCTTCCAGGTTAACAGGATTTTCAGGGGAAAGGCCGAGGATTTCGTCGTACTCCCGATCCTGTGATGACAGTCACCGGATTGGAGCGGGTGAAGGGAATCGAACCCTCGTCGTAAGCTTGGGAAGCTTCTGCTCTACCATTGAGCTACACCCGCGTACCGCTTGGTTAGCATGCCCGTTGAGGCGAAAGAAAGCGGGTGCACGGGGTCTGCTGCTGACGCTACACATAAACTTGATTTACGCGTCCAATTCGATAAATTGGACTTTAAAGTCCAGTCTAGAAGGCTTGTCCATGCGTCGTTACGCGCTTCTAGCCGCAGCCGCGATCGCGTTCTGCATGGCCGCCTATTTTGGCATCAGTTACGTGACCCATGGACAGTACATCGAGACCACCGATGACGCCTATATCAAGGCGGATACGGCAGCGATTGCACCGCGAATCAGCGGACATGTTGCGAAGGTCCTGGTCGCCGACAACCAAAGCGTTCGAGCCGGCGATGTCCTCGTCAGCATCGATGATGCAGATTACCGTGCTGCGCAGGAGCAAGCGCGCGCCGCTGTCGCATCAAAGGCAGCGGGCCTGACCGGCGTCGAAGCGAATGTCAAACTGGAGCAAAAGCTGATCGAAGCGAAGGTCGCCGCCGTCGATAGCGCAGTGGCGCTGCAAAAGCTGGCGGCGGCCGATCTGGAGCGGGCACGCGAGCTGCGTGCCAACGGCTCAGGCTCTAGCCAAGCGCTCGACGCCGCCGTGGCGGCCGCGGCTCAAGCCGACGCAGCGGTACAGAGCGCGATTGCAGACCTGGCCGCCGAGCGAGAGCGGCTGATGGTGCTTGAGAGTGCCCGGGCGCAGGCGCAGGCTGAACTCGATGCCGCGAACGCTGCGCTCAAGCAGGCTGACCTCAATCTCAGCTATACGCTGGTTCGCGCACCCTTCGACGGTGTCGTCGGCGCGAAAACGGTTCAGGATGGCCAGTATGTCCGAGCCGGGGCTCAGATGCTGGCCGTCGTTCGTCTGCCCGACGTCTATGTGATCGCGAATTTCAAGGAGACCCAAGCGGGCGAAATGCGGCGCGGCCAGGAAGTCTCGATCAAGGTCGATGCATTTCCAGATATCAAACTGACGGGCCGGATAGACAGTTTCTCCCCGTCCACCGGATCGGAGTTCTCGCTTCTGCCGCCGGAAAACGCCACGGGCAACTTCACCAAGATCGTCCAGCGCCTGCCCGTCAAAGTAGTGCTGGAAGGTGACGCCAGCCTGCGCGCACTGCTTCGGCCGGGGATGTCTGTGTTGGTTTCGGTCGATACGCGCGGCGAGGGAGAAGGTCTCGCCGCCACACTTGCGCCCGCGCCGAGACCCGTCGAGGCGGCCGGCCCCTGAGGCGCCGCCATGAGCCAGGCCGCCGAAAATGCCAATGCCATGTTCGCCAAGCCGCTGCTGGAAGAGCGCGGGCCGATCGTTGTCATCGGCTTCTTTGCCATGGTGCTTGGCATGTTCATGTCGGTTCTGGACATCCAGATCGTGGCTTCCAGCCTGTCCCAGATCCAGGCAGGGCTGTCAGCATCCGCGTCCGAGGTTAGCTGGGTCCAGACCAGCTACCTCATAGCAGAGGTCGTGATGATTCCACTGTCCGGCTACCTAAGCCGGATGATGTCGACACGCGTGCTCTTCACTCTTTCGTCGGCCGGATTCACGGCGACCAGCTTTCTGTGCGGTACGGCGACGACAATTGAGGAAATGATCATCTATCGTGCGATGCAAGGGTTCATTGGCGGCGCGATGATCCCGACGACCTTCGCCACGTCCTATCTGGTGTTCGGCACAAAGCGACGCGCCCTGGCGTCCTCCTTTGTGGGTCTGACCGTGACGCTGGCTCCGACGATCGGCCCTGCGCTCGGGGGCTACATTACTGATGCCGTCGGCTGGCACTGGCTGTTCTTCATCAATGTCATACCCGGCATCATTGTCACCACCGTCGTCTGGCTGGTGATGGACATCGACCGGCCGGACTGGCGGCTTTGGAAGAACCTGGACGTTGCAGGTCTGGTCTTCCTCGCCGTCTTCCTTGGCACATTCCAGTATGTGCTCGAGGAAGGCGCCAAGAACGAATGGTTCCGCGACTCGGAGATCAGGCAGCTGACCGCAATCTCGATCATCGCCGGCGTTGGCTTCTTCTGGCGGACACTGAGCAGGGAAACGCCGATTGTCGACCTCTCGCCCTTCGCCAACCGGACCTTCGCAATGGCGACTCTGCTGGCGTTTATGGTCGGTGTCGGCCTATTCGGCGTAACCTATCTCCTGCCGCTCTATCTCGGACGCATCCAAGGCTACTCCAGCATGCAGATCGGAGAGACGCTTTGGGTAACGGGTCTGTTCATGTTCATGACGGCCCCGACGATGGGCCTGCTGGGGAACAGGATAGACCTACGCTATCTGGCTGTAGCGGGGTTCATCTTCCTTGGCGCCTCTACCTGGCTTCTCACAGGCCTGACCTCCGAGAGTTCATACTGGGACATGTTCCTGCCGCAGGCGCTCCGCGGCATGGGACTCATGACATCCATGATGGGTATCCAGAACATCGCAATTCAGTCGCTGAGTCCGGTCCAGGTGAAGGGAGCGTCAGGCCTGTTCAACCTCATGCGCAACACCGGCGGCGCATTTGGTCTGGCGCTGCTCAACACCGGATTGATCGACCGCACCAATCACCACTGGGCACGGCTGCGCGAAACGCTGCAGCCGGGCGACCCCACAGCCACCGCCTTCCTGGAGGGATTTGCAGCGCGCTACGCGCAGTTGGTCCCCGGAGGCGATCCCGACATGGCGGCCTTGAGGATTCTCGGCCAACTGACATTCCAGCAGGCAAGCGTCCTAGCCTTCAACGACCTGTTCCTGATGCTAGCCGTCGGGTTTGCAGCAACAATGCTGCTGATCGCCGCCCTCGGGAAGCCGGTGAACAGGCTGGCGGAGGAGATGCACTGATGGCCGCCGATCTGTATGTCGACGATGGCGAAGGCAAGCAGGCGCGCGTGCCTCGCAAGCGCCAGGCCGTATTGGACGCTGCCCGGCGGGTCTTCACCGAGAAGGGCTACAATGCATCGATGGAGGAGATCGCCTTCGAAGCGGAGGTCTCCAAGCAGACGATCTACAACCAGTTCGGCTCCAAGGAACAATTGTTCCTCGCGATGGTCGATGCGCGCGTCGAAGAGATGCTCGCGCCTGTCGTCGAGGCCGCCGCCGATGCCGATCCGCATGGGGTGCTCACGGAGATCGGCCGGGCCTATCACCGCAAAGTCATCGGCCCCGACAACGTGAAGCTCCTGCGGGCGGTCATCGCCGCGCCAAGCGCGGCAAACATCCTGCGCAACCTCTATTCCGAAGGACCCTCCAGGTTCACCCGTGTGTTCGCCACCTGGCTGGCGGCACAGGACGCGACCGGACGGCTGCGCATTCCAGACCCGATCCTGGCGGCCGAACACTTCGTATCGTTCACCATCGGCCCGCTGCACATGAGGCGTCTGTTCGGCGTGGATACGCCGCTGAACGATGCCGACATCGAGCGGCGCGTGAGCTACTGCGTCGAGAGCTTCCTGAAGGCGCACGCGCCCTGAGGATCAGGACCGCTTGAAGTGCTTGGAGAGCGCCAGACCCTGGCGCTGGTAGTTGGACCCGATCCCCTGCCCGTAGAGGCGCTGGGGCGGTTCGATCAGCCGCTCGAACATCAGCCGGCCGACCGTCTGGCCATGCTCCAGCACGAAGGGCACTTCGTGGCTGCGCACTTCGAGCACCGCGCGGCTGCCCGCCCCGCCCGCCCCCGAATAGCCGAAGCCGGGGTCGAAAAAGCCCGCGTAGTGGACGCGGAACTCGCCGACCAGCGGATCGAACGGCACCATTTCGGCCGCCCATTCGGGGGGAATGGAAACCGCCTCGCGCGAGGCGAGAATGTAGAACTCGCCGGGGTCGAGAATGATAGAGCGGTGCTTGCGGATGTGGACCGGCTCCCAGAAATCCTGGGGGTCGGCGGCCGCGACCTTGTCGATATCGATGACGCCGGCATGGCGCTTGGCGCGGTAGCCGACGAGGCCGGTCAGGGGATCGCCGTCGAGGTCGATCGAAAAGCCGACGCCCTTGTCGATCTGGGCGTCCTCGACGCCCGAGACGATGCCGATCTCGGCCTGCAGCTTCTTGAGCTGCGCGTCGGTGACGGTCGGCGAGCCTCGGCGCAGGCGGAGCTGGTTGAGGCGCGAGCCGGTACGCGCGAGGATCGAAAAGGTGCGCGGCGAAATCTCGGCCCAGAGCGGACCGGAATACTGCGAGGGGATGGTGTCGAAGGCGCGCGCGCCGTCGGTGACGAGCCGGGTGAAGACATCGAGCCGGCCGGTCGAGCTTTTCGCGTTGGCCGAACCCGAAACCCGGTAGCCGAGATTGAGGTGCTCCATCAGCGGGCAGAGATAGACGCAGCCGGTCTCCAGCACCGCGCCCTTGGTCAGGTCGATCTCGTGCATCACGACCTGCTCCAGCTTGTCGCGCACGGTCGCGCCCTCGCCGGGAAGGAAGCTGGCGCGGATGCGGTAGGCGACCTGGCCGAGCCGGAGGTCGAGACTGGCGGGCTGGATCTGCTCCTCGCGGATGTCGGCCGCGGCGGTGATCTCGTGCGCGTGGATCATCGCGCGCAGGCTCTGCCCCGGCAGGAGGCCAGTGGAGAACTTCGGCCCCGCTTCGGGTGCGGCGGCGTCGAGGCCGCCGAATAGCGTATCGTCGTCCGGCGTCATGCGCCCCACGCAGTCCTTGAGAATCTGGACTCTTATAGCCCACATGCGGCTTGACGGAAGCAAGGGGGGCGCTTATCCGACACGCTGCATGCGAGGATTTGAGCCGGCCGGCTTGCGGGTCGCATGCGGAATGAGCGACCGCTAAAATGGCCGGGAGAATGGAAGCGCCGCGTGCGCCTGACCCAGCCCCGGACCCTGACAGCGGTCGCGGGGTTTTTCCTTGCGGGGTCCGCCGATGAGCGACGAGAGCAATCCGAAGTCCTGGCGCCCGCGCACACGGGCCGTGCGCGGCGGCACCTGGCGCTCGTCCAACGGCGAGACCAGCGAGGCGATGTTCGTCACCTCCGGGTTCGCCTATCCCGACGCCGGATCGGCCGAGCGGCGCTTCAAGAACGAGGAGCCGGGCTATATCTACAGCCGCTTCTCGAACCCGACCGTCGCGATGTTCGAGGAACGCCTGCGCCTGCTGGAGGACGCGCCCGAGGGCGTGGAGTGCCGAGCGACGGCGACCGGCCTCGCCGCCATCAACGCCTCGATCATCGGGCATTTGTCGGCGGGCGATCATGTCGTCTCGGCGCGGGCGCTGTTCGGCGGCTGCCGCTACATCGTGGAGGAGCTGGCGCCGCGGCTCGGCATCGCCTCGACGCTGATCGACGGGCGCGACCTCAAGGCCTGGGAGGCGGCGGTCCGCCCCAACACCAAGGCCTTCTTCCTGGAGACGCCGTCCAACCCGACGCTGGAGATCTGCGATCTGAGGGCCATCGCGGCGCTCGCCCGCAGCATCGGCGCGCTGCTGATCGTCGACAACGTGTTCGCCAGCCCGGTCTTCCAGAAGCCCTTCGCGCTCGGCGCCGACATCGTCGTCTATTCGGCCACCAAGCACATGGACGGACAGGGCCGCGTGCTGGGCGGAGCGATCCTCGCGCACAAGGACCTCTTCGCCGACAGACTGGGCGTCTTCCTGCGCAATACCGGACCGACGCTCAGCCCCTTCAACGCCTGGGTGCTGCTGAAGGGGCTGGAGACCATCGATCTGCGCGTGAGGGCGCAGGCGGCAGGGGCCGAGGCGCTGATCGGCTTCCTCAAGGGACAAAAGGGCGTCTCGAACGTCCGCTACCCCTTCGACGCCAGCCATCCGCAAGCCGCGCTGGCGAGGAGCCAGATGAGCGGCGGCGGCACGATCGTCACCTTCGACATCGACGGCGGGCGCGAAAGGGCGTTCCGCTTCGCCGATGCGCTGGCGCTGATCGACATCTCGAACAATCTCGGCGACGCCAAGTCGCTGCTGACCCATCCCGATACCACGACCCACGCTCGGCTTCCCGAGGCAGAACGGCGGATGCTGGGAATCACCGAGGGCATGTTCCGCCTGTCGGTGGGCCTTGAAGACCCCGAGGACCTGATGGACGACATCGGCCGGGCGCTCAAAGCCGCCGGTTAACCGCACCCCTTCATGGTGAAGACGCGACGGCTCTTGCGGGGCTTGCGAGACGCGCCCTACAACAAGCCCGCAGATCGTGAATCGCGCGCTTACCATAGCGGATCGGGGCCCGGGCCATGTCGAACTACATCAGCACGACCAGGAACATCATCGTGTCGGTGGAGCCGATCTATCTGTCGGACCAGAGCGCGCCCGAGGACGACTACTACGTCTGGGCCTACAAGGTCGAAATCGAGAACAAGGGCGTCGAGACGGTGCAGATCCGCTCGCGCTTCTGGCGCATCACCGACAGCTTCGGGCGGACCCAGGAGACCCGCGGGCTCGGCGTCGTCGGCGAGCAGCCGGTGATCCGCCCCGGCGAAAAGTTCGAGTACACGAGCGGCACGCCGCTGCAGGCCCCCTCGGGCATGATGGGCGGCAATTATCAGGTGCAGACGACGGACGGCGACCTGTTCGAAGTCGAGATCCCGCTGTTCTCGCTGGACAGCCCGCACGACATCAAGCGGATGCACTGATGCGGGCCCGCCGGAGACGGGGCCGCGCGATCGGCGCTGGCGCAGGGCACAATCTCTTCCCATATTAGACGGACGGCCTGCGGTCAGATCATCCCCGCGCGCCCGCATCCATGCGCGCCCGGCGCGCGTAGATGTTTTCGGGATGACGCCCCGGCGCGAATCCACGCGCCGACAACGCTGCGGGGAACCAGTAACATGGCAGCCAGAGGAAAGGCCGGACCCAAGGTCCTGCCCGCGAACGACACCAAGCCGAGCCGCGAGCAGGCGGAGGACGCGGTCAGGACCCTGCTCGCCTGGGCCGGCGACGATCCGGGCCGCGAAGGCCTTATCGACACCCCGAAGCGGGTCGCCAAGGCGTTCGAGGAATGGTTCGGCGGCTATGCCGAGGACCCGGAAGTCTATCTCGCCCGGACCTTCGAGGAGGTCGAGGGCTATGACGAGATGATCACGTTGCGCGACATCCGCTTCGAGTCGCATTGCGAGCACCATCTCGCGCCGATCATCGGCAAGGCGCATGTCGCCTATCTGCCGACCAACAAGGTGGTGGGCATCTCCAAGCTCGCCCGGGTCGTCGATACCTACGCCAAGCGCTTGCAGGTGCAGGAGAAAATGACGGCACAGATCGCCAATTCGATCCAGACCGTGCTGCAGCCCAAGGGCGTTGCGGTGGTGATCGAGGCGGCGCATCAGTGCATGACGACGCGCGGCGTGCACAAGGCCGGGGTGAGCATGGTGACCTCGACCATGCTGGGCGAGTTCCGCCGCAATCCGCTGACCCGGCGCGAGTTCCTGTCGCTGATCAGCAATCCGAGCAGCAGCTTCGAGGGCTGATGACGGCTCTCCCGCCCCGCCGGGAGAGGCTGTAGGCTTCGGCGCATGACCACCACGCGCCCTTCCTCCGTCGACATGCTGGCCAGGCTCGTCGCCTTCGACACGACGAGCCGCAACTCCAATCTGGAGCTGATCCACTTCGTCGCCGGTTATCTTGCCGATCACGGGATCGCCAGCGAGCTGGTGCATGACGAGACGGGGGCGAAGGCCAATCTGTGGGCGACGATCGGGCCGGATACTGATGGCGGGGTGGTGCTGTCGGGGCATACCGACGTGGTGCCGGTCGACGGCCAGCCCTGGACCTCCGACCCCTGGGCGCTGACCGACAAGGGCGACGGGCGGCTCTACGGCCGAGGCACCTGCGACATGAAGGCCTTCAGCGCAGTGGCGCTGGCGCTGGTGCCGGAGTTCCTGGCGGCGGGCCTCAAAGCCCCTATCCACCTGGCGCTCTCGTATGACGAGGAGGTCGGCTGCATCGGCGTGCACGGCCTGGTGAAGCGGATCGGCGAACTGGGCGTGAAGCCGCGCCTGGCGGTGATCGGCGAGCCGACCATGATGCGCGTGGTCGATGCCCACAAATCGATCCGATCCTACAGCGTGACGGTGACCGGGCACGAGGCGCACTCGTCGAACGTCCACAGGGGCGTCTCGGCGGTGATGGTGGCGGCCGAACTGATCGGCAAGCTGACCGAGATCGCCGCCGATCTGCGCGCGGCGGGCGACGCGACCGGACGGTTCGACCCGCCCTTCTCGACGGTCATCGCCAACACGATCAGCGGCGGGACGGCGCAGAACATCCTGGCGCGCTCGTGCCGCTTTACCTACGAGATCCGGGGGCTGCCGGGAGCGGACGGCGACGCCGTGGCGGCGCGCTTCGCCGATCATGCGCTGGGCACCGTGCTGCCGCGCCTGCATGCGATCGCGCCGGGGGCCGACATCGAGATCCGCCAGCGGGCGATGTCGCCGCCGCTCTATCCCCATCCCGGATCGGACGCCGAGAGCTTCGTGATGGCGCTGGCCGAGCGCAATGCGGCGGAGGCGGTGTCGTATGCGACGGAGGCGGGGATCTTCCAGGCGGCGGGCATTCCCGCCATCGTCTGCGGCCCCGGCGACATCGCCGAGGCCCACCAGCCGGACGAATTCATCGAGGCGAGCCAGATCCCGCTCTGCGAGGCCTTCATGCGGCGGCTGATGAAGCGCCTGTCGGCCTGACGCGGACATTTTGTTGCGCCCCCGCGACACAAAGCATCTTCGTTCCTCATGCCCTCCCCGGGGGAGGGGGGCCGGGATGCCCGACGCTTCGTCCGCCGCTCCAGTCAGCGGAGATAAGCCTACGGTCCTATAGGAATATTGTCAAGGTGGGCCGCCGGCTGCCGTTCTCAAGGGCGGCCATGGGGGAGCGGGCGGGCCTGCCCCCTCCGCCCCTTCGGGGCACCTCCCCCGTACACGGGGGAGGAAAGAGGGAGCTCGATCCGGGCGATCCTGAGCTTCCGCCGGGGCGCCTTCCCCGAGACCGGGAGGAAAGGCGGGAGGCGAGGCGGGTTACATGCGGTCGGGGATTTCGAGGCCGAGGAGGCCGAGGGCGGTTTCCAGGGCGCGCAGCGTGAGGCCCGCGAGGGCGAGGCGCGAGGCGCGCAGGGCGGCGTCCGGCTCCGACAGGATGTGGTGGGCGGCGTAGAAGCTGCTGAAGCGCTGCGCCAGCGCGAAGGCGTAGTCGCACATCACGTTGGGGGCGCGCAGGCGGATGGTTTCCTCCAGCGCGTCGGGGAAGCGCAGCAGCGCGAGCGCAAGGTCGCGCTCCTCCGCCGCGCGGATGGCGACCGCACCGGATGCCGCGCCCTCGTCCGCGGCCTTGCGCAGCAGCGATTTCACGCGCACCGCCGCGTATTGCAGATAGGGGCCGGTCTTGCCCTCGAACTTCGTGAAGCGTTCGAGGTCGAAGATGTAGTTGGTGAGGCGGTAGTTCGAGAGATCGGCGAACTTGATCGCCGCGAGGCCGACCTGGCGGGCGATCTCGGCGCGCTCCTCGGCCGGATAGTCGGCGCCGATGCCGTGTTCGACCAGCCGCTTTTCGGCCTCGGCCTTGGCCATGGCGATGAGGTCGAAGAGCTTCAGCACGCCGCCGGCGCGGGTCTTGAACGGCTTGCCGTCAGGCCCGTTCATCGTGCCGAAGCCGACATGTTCGAGCGTCGCGCGCCCGGCATAGCCGGCGCGGATCGCGGCCCGGAAGACCTTTTCGAAATGCTCGTGCTGGCGCTGATCGACCACGTAGAGGATGAGGTCGGGGTCGAGCGACTTCACGCGGTCGACGATGGTGGCGACGTCGGTCGTCTCGTAGAGGACGCCGCCGTCGCGCTTCACCAGAATGAGCGGCGGCGATTCCTTCTTGTCGTCCGGCTTCGCGACGCGGACGATGAGCGCGCCGTCGTCAAGTTCGGCGATGCCTCGGGCTTTCAAATCTTCCAGCATCGGGCCGATCAGCGGATCGACGTCGGCCTCGCCCTTCCACAGGTCGAAGCTGACGCCGAGCGAGGCGAATTCGCGCTGCACGCCGGCGATCGAGACGTCGATGAAATGACGCCACAGCGCACGGTAGCCGGGGCGGCCTTGTTGCAGCTCCATGGTCGCGGCGCGGGCCGCCTCGTCGCGCGCCGGGTCCGCCTTACAGGCGGCGGCGGCGACGGGATAGAGCTCCTCAAGATCGTCCATCGAGACGGGCGACTCCGCCGGATACAGCAGATTGAGGCCATCAAGGGTCACACCGGACGGCGACATCACATGGAGTGTTGGAGCCTTTGGCTGCCTTCCGTGCGCTCCAATCAAGGTGAGCGCTTGTTGCGCTTCCTCGTCCGTGTCAGCCCTTTGAAGC
>JAEUMK010000094.1 GCA_016792565.1 Alphaproteobacteria bacterium | reverse complement strand
GCGGGCCGCTAGGCTGGGGCGATGCGCTTCGTCCTCGCCCTTCTCGCTCTCGCGCTCGCCGGCCCGGCCTTCGCCGCCGGCGGCGGCCATGGCGGCGACGCCAAGCCCAAACCCGAAAGCCACGATCGCAAGATCACCTCGGCCGTCTCCTGGGTTTCGGTCGAGCCCATCGCCGTGGCGGTGCTGCGCCAGAATCGCATCACAGGCTTGTTCCTGGTCGAATTCGGCATCGACATCGAGGACGAGACGCTGCGCCATCGTGCGGAAGCGACCCTGCCGCGCCTGCGCGATGCCTGGCTGCGCGCGATGTCGGACTTCGCCATGACGCGGGTGAAGATCGGCCGCCAGGCCAATCTCGATGCGCTGACCACCCGCCTGCAACAGACGACCGACCAGATGCTGGGCGGCCCCGGCGCGAAGGTCCTGTTGCTGCAGGCGGTGGTGCGCGAGAAATAGCGCGGCGCCCCCTACCCCCCTGTCACATCGCGCTGATGCCGCCGTCGACCTTCAGTTCGGCGCCGGTGATCATCTTGGCCTCGTCCGAGGCGAGGAACAGCACCGCATAGGCGATGTCGTCGGGCTCGCCGATGGCGCCGAGCGGAATCTGTCGGCCGAGCTTGGCATAGGCCTCCTCGGCGCCGAAGCGGTCGACCAGAGGGTCGAGGATCGGCGTCTTGATGAAGACCGGATGCACCGAATTGCAGCGTATGCCGGTCTTCTGCTTGGCGCAGTGCAGCGCCACCGATTTGGACAGATGCCGGACCGCTGCCTTGGCCGAGTTGTAGGCCGCCGAGTTGTGCGCCGCGATGATGCCGGCGATCGAGGAGATGTTGACGATGGAGCCGCCGCTGCCGGTCTCCTTGACCGTCTTCGCCATCGCCGGAATGGCGTATTTGCAGCCCAGGAACACGCTGTCGAGATCGACCGCATGCACCTTCTTCCAGACGTCGAACGGCGTTTCGGTGACGGTGGTGCCGCCCGAGATGCCGGCATTGTTGACGAGGATGTGGATGCCGCCGAAGGCGGACGCCGCCTTGTCGATGGTGGCGATCCAGCCGGCTTCGTCGGTGACATCCTGCGCGAAGGCGACGGCCTTGTCCGCGCCGAGCGAGGCGGCGACGGCCTCGACCTTGGCCGCGTTGAGATCGGTCAGCACGACGCGCGCGCCCTCGCGCACCAGCATGCGGGCGATCGCCTCGCCGAGGCCCTGCGCCGCACCGGTGATCAGCGCGATCTTGCCTTGAACCCGTCCCGCCATGATGCCGTCTCTCCCGTCGTTGTTCGTCTTGGTGTCTATTGTCCGGTGAAGCGCGGGCTGCGCTTTTCGAGGAATGCCGTCACCGCCTCGCGGTAGTCGCCGCTGGTCGCGGTCAGCGCGAACTGGTCGAGATCGGCATAGCTGGTCGCGCCGCCCAGCGCATCGGCGGCGCTGGCGATGGCGCGCTTGGCGATGCGGGCGGCGACCGGCGGCAGCGCCGCGGCGCGCCGGGCGAGCGCCAGCGCCGCCTCCATCACCTGGCCGTCGGGGGCGATCTCGTCGGCGAAACCGGCGGCGAGCGCCTCGTCGGCCTTCATCGGCGCGCCGAAGAGGGTGAGCTTCTTGGTCCTGGCCGGGCCGCCGAGCGCGACGAGGCGCGGCACGGTATGCCAGCTCATGTTCATGCCGAGCGGGATCTCGGGCAGGCGCAGATAGGCGCCGGCGCCCATCACGCGGAAATCGCAGGCCGCCGCCAGCGCGACGCCGCCGCCGATGGCGAAGCCCTCGATGGCGGCGATGGTGACCTGGTCGAGGGCGGCGAAGGCGTCGCAGGCGTCGGGCCCGGCCCGCAGCATCTCGCGCCGCTCAAGGAGTCCTGCCGCCTCGCGCGCCCGGTTGGCGGGGTCCTTGAGGTCGGCCCCGGCGGTGAAGATGGGATCGCCCGCAAGGACGACGGCGTGGACCGAGACGTCGCTGCGCAGGGCGAGCGCGGCGTCCTTCAGCTCGCCGAGAACGGCGCGCGAGAGGGCGTTGAGGCGGTCGCCGCGCTTCAGCATGACGACGGCGACGCCGTCGCGGCGGTCGATGGTGACGGCGGGGGATGGGGAGGCTGGTTCGCTCATGGCGGCGACAGTGGCCGGGCGGGCGCGAGCGGGCAAGTCAGCCGCGCGCCGCAACCGCGTTCCACAGGCAGTCCTCCATCTCCTCGGCCAGGGCCGGCGGGATTGCGCCGTCCGGGGCGGCGAGACGCATCAGCCCGGCCAGCGCGCCGCGCAGCAGCGCCTGGAGGACGCCGGCGGTCACGGGCTTCATCGCCCCCTCGCGGCGGCCCCAGTCGGCCAGCGCCTGCATCGCCTGGAGGATCCTCGCCCCCTCGACCGGGCCGTTGAGTTCCAGATAGCGATAGGCGGACGGGTGGGTCCGGGCGAAGGCCGCCATGCGCCGCCAATAGGTGCGCAGCGCGGCCCGGGGCGTGGCGTTGGCGGGCAGGGGTTGCAGCACCTCGCCGGCGAAGCGGTCTGCCCAGAGGGCGCGCAACTCGCCGTCGAGCGCCTCCTTGGTGGGGAAGTAGCGATAGATGGTGCCGACCGCGACGCCGGCGGCGGCGGCGATCTCGGGCACGGCCGTGCCGTCGAAGCCCTTGGCTGCGAAGAGCATCAGGGCACCGTCGAGGATCGCCTGCCGTTTCCCTAGACCGGACATGTCCAATATTAGAATGAGCGTTCATTCATTACAAGCGAAACCCTTACGGCCACGGTGTCGGGGACGGTATAGCTCAGCTTTATGTCATAATGAATGAACGGTCATTCTATTTCTCAGACAGAAGGCCGCCCCGAGCTGAAGTGACAGCCGGCCGGCTGCCTCGCTACAGCATCGACGTTTCGGCTTCGAGGCCGAGGAACAGCCGGCCGGCGAGTTCCAGCGTCGGGGTGGCGACCAGCATGTGCTGGGTGGCGACATGGATGTCGCGGAAGCAGCGCTGCAGGCGCGAGGTCTCGTAGACCGAGGTGCCGCCGCCGAGATTGTACATCAGGTCGATGGCCCGGGCGCAGCTGCGCGTCGCATGGCTGGTCGCCAGGCGCAGATCGCGCCGGTGCTCGATCGTTATGGCTCCGGAACGCTGTGCCGCGTCCCAGGCTGCGGCGATGACGGCGTGCAGCCAGGCGCGCGACGAGGCATAGAGCGCCTCGGCCTCGGCGACCTTTTCCTGCGTTTCGGCGCGCTGGGCGAGCGGCCGGCGATGGCCTTCCGGGGTCTTGGCCCCGGCCAGTTCGCCGAGCGCGTCGATCGCCGCGCGGGCGAGCCCCAGCGAAACGCCGCCGATGCCGATCGAAAGCAGCCCGAACGGCGGAAAGGCATAGAGCGCGCCGTCGATCGGCTTGTCGGTCGTCAGGCCGACCGAATAGTCGCGATGCAGGCGGGCCGGCGGGAACTCGATGTCGTTTGAGCCGGTGCCCTTGAGGCCCGAGACGTGCCAGGTGTCGTGGATCGTCACCTCTGACGCCGGGCGGAAGAACATGCGCGTGTTGGGCAGCATGCCGGGCAGCATCTCCGGCTTGCCGTCCTTGGTGATCAGGCAGCCGCCCATGATCCACTGCGCGTTCTGGGTGCCCGAGCCCCACTGCCAGCGCCCCGAGACCTGATAGGTGCCATCGCCCAGATCCTCGGCCCGGCCGCGCGGCGCGAACACCCCGCCCGTCGTCACATGGGGGTCGGCGAAGACCTCGCGCGCCGTGTGCGGCGGCAGATAAGCGGCCGTCAGCCCCGAGGTGATGGCGATGAAGGTGGTCCAGGCGGCCGAGCCGTCGGCGACGGCGATCTTCTCGATCAGCTCGACCATGGTGACCGGATCGGCCTCGACGCCGCCATAGGCCCGCGGCACCAGCAGCGCGTAGAGGCGGGCCGCCGCGAGCCGGGCGGAGAGGTCGGCGGGAATGCGGCGCAGGCGCTCGAACTCGCCGGCCCGGGCTTTGATTTCGGGCACGAATCCATCGGCGGCGGCGAGCAGTGCGGTGCGGTCGGTCATCAGCTTTCGAGCCTCAGCCGGTTGGCGATGTTGTTCTTTTGCATGTTCGACGAGCCGCCGACGATGGGCAGCGAGATGGCGTCGCGGGTGTAGCGCTCGAAGTCGAACTGGTCGGAGAGGCCGTAGGCGCCGGCAACCCGCATGGCGGCCTGCGTGACCTCGGCCGCGCCCTCGCAGCAGAAGAGCTTGGCCATCGAGGTTTCGACCGAACACGGCCGCCCCCGGTCGGCGAGCCAGGCCGCGTGATAGAGCATGTGGCGCATCGCCTGCACGCGCGTCCGCATCTCGGCGATGGAATGGCGGATCGCCTGGTGGGCGGAGATCTTGCGGCCGAACTGGACGCGCTCCTGCGCATAGGCGGTGGCGTCGTCGACGGCGGCGGTGGCGATGCCGAGGGCGCAGGCCGAAAGCTCCAGCTTCTCCACCTCCAGCGCCCGGCCGGCGAGCTGCGACCAGCCCTCGCCCCATTTCTCCGGCCCGCCCAGAATGTTGGCGAGCGGCACCCGCACCTCGTCGAACGTGACGTCCTTGGTCTCCACCCCGCGAATGCCCAGATGCCCGAGCGGCGTGATCGTCACGCCCGGCGACCGGGGCGGCACCAGAACGATCGAGAGATTGCGGTATTTCTCGTCGCGCGCCCCCGAGCGAACCAGACAGAAGATGTAGTCGGCGATATGCGAGCCCGTGCACCAGCGCTTGGCGCCGCTGACGACGACGCTGTCGCCCTCGATGCGCGCGTTCGTCTCGACGCTGGCCAGGTCGCCGCCGACATTGGGCTCGCTGAGGCCGTAGGCGAACATCAGATCGCCGCGCGCCAGGCGCGGCAGGAGCTCGGCGCGCTGTGCATCACTGCCGCTCTCCACCAGGTTCATGCCGGCATAGCAGACGCCCATGATGTAGGAGCAGGCGATGGCGGTGGAGCGCTTCGCCAGCTCCTCGATCACCGCCATGGTCGCCGTGATGTCGGGGCCCGAGCCGCCATAGGCTTCCGGCACCGTGAGCCCGAAGACGCCGAGCGCGGCGAGACGGGCATGCACCTCGGCCGGCCAGTGGTTCTCGCGGTCCCAGGCCCGCGCCTTCTCGCGAGGCATCTCGGCCGCGACGAAGCGGCGGACGCTGTCGCGCAGCTGGGTGACGTAGTCGGGTTCGTCGTAGTCGGTCGTCATGCTGCACGCCGGAAAGTGAGGTTGAGCCGGCCCTCCGGCGGAATGGCGGGATGGGCCGCAGGCGCCGTGCCGGGGACGATCTTCTTCACGCCGTGAAACAGCATGCGTCCCGGTCCGTGCATCACCAGGACATCGCCGTGGCGCAAGGCGAGCGGCTGCACGCGATCGCGCCGCCGCCCGCCGCCGAGCGCGAAGATGCCGTCATTGCCGAAGCTGAAGCTGACGATCGGCCAGCCGAAATCCGCTTCGTCGTGATCCTGGTGGAGGTTCATCCGCCCGTCCGCGGCGTAGAGATTGACGAGGCAGGCGTCGGGATCGAACCCGGCGACGCCGCAGGCTTCGGCGGCCGCGATCGCCGCCTGCTTCAGCCGCGCCGGGATCGGCGGCCAGGGCGCGCCGGTTCCGGGGTGGCGGTCGATATAGCGATAGCCCTTCTCGTCCGAGTGCCAGCCGAGCGCGCCGCAATTGGTGAGGCGGTTGATCATGAAGGCCCCGCTCTTCAGCCGCAGCCGATAGGGCGGCGCGGCGGCGAGGACGTCCGCCATGTCGTCGAGCAGCCCGCGGCTGTCGGCGGGGCCGAAATGGCCGCGCAGGAGCGCGATGCCGGGCGGAAGAGCCGGCGCGGCGGTGGCGAAGAGATCGCCCTGGAGGGCGGCGCCCATGCCTAGCCGCCCTTGAACTGCGGCTTGCGCTTGTCGAGGAACGCCGCGACCGCCTCGCGGTGATCGGCGGTGGCGAAGGTCGTCATCTCGTAGGCGATCGAGGCATCGAGGATGGTGGTCGCGAGCTGCTTGAGGCCGAGATTGACCGAGACCTTGGTGTAGCGGATCGCCAGCGTCGCGCCGGCCGCGAGCTTGGCGGCATAGGCGGCGACGCGCGCATCGAGCTCGGCATCCGGCACGACGTGATTGACGAGCCCCATCCGCCAGGCCTCCGCGGCGGGCACGGGATCGCCCGTCATGAGGAATTCCTTGGCCCGGGCATGGCCGATGAGATGCGGCCAGATGACGGCGCCGCCGTCGCCCGCGACGATGCCCACCTTCACATGCGGGTCGATGAAGACCGCCGTGTCGGCCGCGATGATCGTGTCGCAGAACAGCGCAATGGTGCAGCCGAGACCGACGGCGGGGCCGCGCACCTTGGCGACGATCGGCTTCTCCAGGTCGAGCAGGCCGAAGATGATCTTCTTCGCTTCCATGATGCCGGGTACCTGGTCCTCGCCGGCAAGGGCGCGGCGGAACCAGTTGATGTCGCCGCCGGCGCAGAAGGCGTTGCCTTCGCCGGTGAGGATGACGACGTCGCTGTCCCTGTCGTCGTTGGCCGCATAGAAGATCTCGGAGAGTTCCTCGTGCATGCGCGGATCGACGGCGTTGCGCAGGCCCGGGTTGGAGAGCGTGAGGGTCAGGATGCGGCCCTCGCGCGACACCTTGATGCGTTGCCAGCCGCGATCCTCGATCGGCGTCATCGTTTCTCCCCACAGCTTTCCGGCTCCAGTCTGGTCGCGGCGCGCGCAGCCGTCCAGAGCTTCCTGACCGGGCGATGCCTTGTCAGACGCGCCGGGGCGCGGGATGGTCCGGGCACGGCAACACACCGCAAGGGAGAGACGGAATGATCGGGTATGTCACGGTAGGGAGCAGCGACCTCGCCCGGGCGCGCGCCTTCTACGACAAGGTGCTGGGCGAACTGGGCGGCAAGCACCTCTTCACCAACGACCGCATGGTCGGCTGGGCGGGCAACGGACAGATGTTCATGGCCTGCACGCCCTACGACAAGAACGATCCGCAGCCCGGCAACGGCGTGATGGTGGCGCTGGCCGGATCCTCGAAGGACCACGTCGCCAAGGTCTGGCAGACGGCGCTTGACGCCGGCGGCACCGACGAAGGCGCGCCCGGCTTCCGCACCGACAATTTCTACGGCGCCTATTTCCGCGACCCGGACGGCAACAAGTTCGCCGTCTTCACGATGGCCAGCAAGGACGCCTGACGCGGGTCCTCGCCGACGCGGAAACGGCCGGGGCGGCGCCGCCCCGGCCGTCGCCTTGCGTGGCGTTCTCTTACTCGGCCGCCAGAAGCGAGGCGCCGAAGCCGGCGGCGCCGTTGATGCGCTGCAGGTACTCGATGCCCTTCTCGGCAATGTCGTCGCCGATCATGCGGTCGCTTTCGGTGTGCAGCTCGGCCATGTCGACGAACGAGGCATACACATGGCGCGTGCGGTCGGTTATGATGCCGGCCTTCAGCAGCGTCTTGATGAGGACCCGGAAGATCGAGGTGGAATCCTTCAGGCGCTCGCGGATCTTCGGCGTCGTGAAGGCCTCGGCGACCGCCCCCTGGACCCACTGCCAGTCGATGCCGAATTCGGCGTAGATCGATTTCTTCTGTTCCGGACTGCCCAGATTGAAGAGGAGGCCCTGGAAGACCTGGGCCGCCCAGTCCTCGATCAGGTTGCGCTCGGCCTCGGACAGGTGCGGGATGGTGCGGTCGGCCCAGATCTTCCCGAATTTGTGGTGGAAGGCCTCGTCGGTCATGGTGAGCTGCATCAGCTTCACCAGCAGCGGGTCGCGGCCATAGGTGTAGAAGGTGGCGAAGGCGCCCATGGCGAGGCCTTCCACCAGCATCTGCATCCCGACCAGCTTCTTCCAGACGAAGGGCGAGGAGACCATCTCGGTGAGCAGATTGCCGAGCGCCGGACCGACCGGCAGCGGCTTGCCCCAGCGCGCCTGGACATATTTCGTGAAGCCGGTGACGTGGCGGGCTTCCTCGCGCGCCTGGTTGGCGGCGTATTCCTGAGCCCCCGGGTCCCTCAGCACGTGGCAGAGCGAGGCCGAGAGCGACAGAGCGCCCTGCTCGCCGTGCAGGATCGAGGACAGCGACCAGCGGACGGATTCGTTGACGAGGCGGATCTTCTGCTTTTCGTTCAGACGGTCGGCGACCGCCGTCTGCAGGTCCATGTTCATGTTCGGCGGCATCAGATACTCGTTCTCAAGATCGAACGGCGCCGTGAAATCGATGTATTTGGGGTCGAGCGGATCCCAGAAATGATCGTGGGTCGCCGAGATGATCTTGTCGAAGGCCGTGGACCGCCGGTTGTAGCGGTCGACCTCCATCATGGACGGGAAATCTTCGGGATCGGCCGCATCGTAGGCCGGGTCCTTGGTGATGTTCGACATGAGCCCTCCGTGTCGCCCCCTTGTCGGGGACCTTGGCGCCGCGTTGCGTTACGCAGGGCCAGAATGCGGAGTCCGGCGTCCGCCGACAAGTGGAAATGACGCCATCGTCATCTTGGCCGCGGCCGCAAACGCCGAAGGCCCGCCGTCACGGCGGGCCTTCGATGTGCGGGCGGCAGGGCGTCAGCCTTGCGGCGGCGTCAGGGACTTCTCGCTGAAGCCGGCCTCGCCGAACAGCAGCAGCAGATTGTCGTGGCCGGGCATGACCGCCGAGATGCCCTTGCGGTCGGTCTGGCTCAGCGCCGTGTCCCAGGTCGCGCCATTGTCCTTCGACGTCATGACGAGGCCGCCGATGCCGACCAGGACGATCGTGCCGTCGGCCAGCTGGGTGCCGCCGGCGATCGATTCCGGGGTGACGCCGTCGGCGAGCTGGGTCCAGGTCGTTCCGTTGTCGGTGCTGCGCCACGTATTGCCGCGCATGCCGACGATCAGCAGCGAGCCGTCGGCCAGCGTCAGGCCGTTCCAGAACGAGCCTTCATAGGCGGTCTGGACGATGTCCCAGGTCGCGCCGTTGTCGAGCGAACGGTAGATCTGGCCTTGCTCGCTCGGCACGTAGAGCGAGCCGTTCGGGCCCTTGAAGGCGGCGTTGAGATGGAAGTCGTCCGAGGCGGTCTTCACGAGCCGCCGCGGCGCCCAGGTCTTGCCGCCGTCCTTTGTTTCGGCCGCGAAATTGAAGCCGCCGACCGCGATGCCGTGCGCGGGCGAGGTGAAGACGATGCCGAGGAACGGGATATCGGGTTCGACCTCGCTGCCGGTGATGTCGCCTTCGACGAAATCGCCCTCGTCGGTCGAGATGCCGTCATTGGCCGCCACGTCGTCGGCGGGCGGCATCGCCTCGGCGCCGTCCGCCGGCGGCGCGCCGTCGACGGGCGCCGGCGCGGGCTCGGCCCGGCCGCGCGGCTCCAGCTTCAGCCCGGAGGCGGCGGCGATGTCGCGCGAATACTGGAGCGTCCAGGTCTCGCCGCCGTCCGTGGTGGCGAGGATCGTCTTGTCGTGCCCCGCCGCCCAGCCGTTCTGTGCATCGACGAAGGCGACCGAGGTCAGCGTCGCCTGGCTCGGCACCAGCTTGGCCTGGCGCCACGTCTTGCCCTGGTCGTCCGACAAGGCGACGTGGCCGTACTCGCCGACGGCGACATAGCGCTCGCCGGCCTTCGCCGAGGCGAGCAGCAGCCCGTTCATGATGAGCCCGCTCGGCTGCGCGTCGCCGGCCGCGAAGGCCGGTGCGGCGGGCGCTGCGCCATCGGCGGCGCTGGCGGCGACGCTCAGCGCCGTGCCGGCGAGAAGGATCGAGAGGACGGACGCTCGGGCGCGCGGGAAGGTCATGGCAGGCCTGGAGATTGGGAAATCGTCACATCAGTCTAGACAAGAGACGGCCCGGCCCCAAGGGGGCCGGGCCGCATTCGCTTCCTTGCCGATCAGCGCACGCCGAGGCGGCGGATCGCATCCGGCGTGTAGCGCGCTTCGTTGAGCTCGGTGGCGTTGTAGTTCACCGGGGTCTCCTCGTTGCGCAGCGAGCCGGCGAGGTAGCGGCCGTCCTGGAGGTCGTAGACCATCTCGCCCGCCAGGCCGCAGGCCGGGACGTGGTAGTAGGCGATCTGCGGCTCTTCCTGGACGCGCCACAGCTCGCCGCGGCCGTCATACAGCTCGGCGCTGAGCAGCGCGTAGCTGTCCTCGTCGAAGTGCTTCACGCGCCGCGAATAGATGTGGCGCGTGCCGGGACGCAGCGTCGCCTGAACGGTCCACACGCGGTGGAGTTCGTAGCGCATCAGGTCCTGGTTGAGCGTGCTGTTGAGCACGAGGTCCGCATAGGACGCGTTCGTCAGCTTGTTGTTGTTGTAGGCGACGAACTTCTCGGACTTGCCGACCATCATCCAGTCGTAGCGGTCCGGCGCGCCGTTATAGCCGTCGAACGCGTCCGAGGTGGACATGCCGTCGGTGTTGGTGCCGGGGTTGTCGTACGAGATGTCGGGCGCGCGGCGCACGCGGCGCGTGCCGGGATTGTACTGCCAGGCCTTGCGCGGCTCGACGGCCGCGTTCAGCGATTCGTGCACCAGGATCACGTTGCCGGCCAGACGGGCCGGCGCGACGGTGTTCGAGATGTAGAGCAGCGAGATGTTGTTGAGATCCTCGGCGCGGGCCTTCGACGGATCCGACCAGCGCAGGATCGCTTCGTCCTGGAAGGTGATCTTGCCCGAGAGCGGGTCGCCCGAGGTCTGCACCGGGAACGCCGCGAACTGGCGGGTCAGCTTGAAGCTGCGATAGCGCAGCGTGTGGTTCCACACCACTTCAAGACCGTTCGAGGGGATCGGGAACGGCGCGCCCATGATGGCCCCGGAGACGCCGTTGCCGTCGAGCTGGCCGTCCGGGCCCTTCAGCAGTTCGCCGACCGTCGCGTTCTTCTTGTTCGCGTCGTAGACGAAGCTGGGATAGGCGCACGAACGCCGGGTCGGATAGACCGGCATCTTGTAGTTGGCGCGCTTGGCCAGAAGCGCCTTGTAGCCGTCGGTCAGCTTGTCCGCGTACTGGCCGGCATTGCCGGACGTGATCGTGAACAGCGGCGCGTCGCCGGCGAACGGATCGGGATAGCCCTTGGCGTTCGGATCGAAGGCGACGCCGGCGGGCGGTGCGCTGAGGCCGCCGTCCCACGCGGGGATGGAGCCGTCCTTGTTCCCGGCGAGTTCCGCGCCATAGGGCGTCAGATCGTTGCCGAGGCGCGCCGCCACATCCGCCGGCACCTTGGCCAGGGCGGTGCCGGCCAGCGCCAGTGCGCAGGCCGACGCGAGCAGTGCGGTCATTTTACCCATACGATTTCCTCCTGAGAGAC
>JAEUMK010000065.1 GCA_016792565.1 Alphaproteobacteria bacterium | reverse complement strand
TTCACCCCGGTCGATGCCCAGGAGGGCATCATCCGCCGTGCCGACGCCGCCTGGCGGCGGGCCCTCGATCTCGACCCTGCCGATCCCGAAGGGCAGGTCGTCAAGGCCCTCATGTCGGAGGTCGGCGACGATCTCGCGGCGATCGAGAGGATTCAGCTCGACGCCCTCGCCGCCGCCCCCGGCGAGCGCGGCATTCTCATCGCCCGCACCGCCTTGCTGCGCAGCACCGGCCAGTTCCAGGAAGCCGCCGTCATGGCGCGCCGGGCCGTAGAAGCCGATCCCTCGACGCCCCGGACCCGCAGCGCTCTCGGCCGCACGCTGCTGGCCGCCGGGCGGATCGAGGAGGCCGACGCCGTGCTCGACGAGGCCGCCCGGCTCTGGCCGCGCAATACCTCGGTCTATTTCACGCGCTACTGGGCTTTTCTGGAAAGCGGGCGGCCGCGCCAGGCCCTCGCCCTCATCGAGGACCGCGCGCTCTGGCCGTCCGGCGTGCCGGCCGAGGACTTCGAAATCTATCGCCGCATCGCCATCGCCTTCGCGTGGCGGGACCCGGCCGACATCGCCGCTGCGCTCGACGCCGTCTCCAAGCAGTTGAAAGAAGGCTACGGCTACGCCCAGAACGCCATGCTCGTCCAAGCCGCCCTCGCCGATATCGATGCCGCCTTCCGCTCGGCGTCGGCGGTCTATCTCCAGGAGGGCGTCGAAATCGCTCCGATGATGTTCAGCATCACCCAGGGCCAGTACGCTGGCGGGAGCCGGCGCGCCTCGCACATCCTCTTCGGCCCGCTCACGCCGGCGATGCGGGCCGATTGGCGGTTCGAGCCGCTGATGCAGTCGCTCGGGCTGATGGACTACTGGCGAACCACCGGAAGGCGCCCCGATATTTGCGCGGCGCAGGAGCCCCCGCCCTTCTGCGCCGCGCTGGACGCGCCTCGCCCGCCCGGCGCCGCGCCCTGACTTGGTTCCTCGCTCAATCTTGCACGCGCAGCGGCGGCGGCCGGCGGGGTTGCCGCCGGCCGCCGGTCCGTCAGTCGTCAGGGGCTGCGACGACTGCGACTTCCGGGCCGGCCGCTCCCAGATAGTCCTGCCTCAACTGGGCCTGCACCTCAGGCCTCTTGATGGAGTCGATAGCGCTCATGGTGAATTCCGCTTCGCATGCGGCGTCGCGCAAGCGCGTGCCGGTCGTGCTGCAGGCGTTCCGGGCGGCACGCTCGATGCGCGACAGCACCGCCGCGCGCCCTTCGGGCGTCGCAGCCGTGGCCGGATCGAAGCGCAGCGTGAATCCCTCCGCGGCCGCCGGCGCGGTCAGCAAGAGCGTGACGGCCGCTACGCTTGCCAGATTCGTGATCATCGCCGTGTCCTCCAGGTCTATGTTTCGTCCGGACTTCGTGGTCCGCTGTTGTCATTGGAGGTTCTGCTCAGCCGATGAGACAGGACTTCAAGCCGATGAAATGCCGCCGAAGACGCCGGCGGACCGGTGAGGTGCCGATGAACACGACGTCTGCAGCAGCTCCCGTCGTCCTGGCCCGCGCGCCGTCCTTCGCGCTGGGGAGCTTTGCGATCGATCCATCGCGCCGTCTGGCGGCTGGGCCGGCAGGGGCCGAGACGCTTGAACCGCGCGTCATGCAGGTTCTGGTGGCGCTCGTCCGCGCCGATGGGGCTATCGTCACGCGGGACGAATTGGTCGCCTCGTGCTGGGGCGGCCGGGCCATCGGCGACGACGCCATCAACCGGGCGATCGGGCGAATTCGGCGCCTTGCGGGGTCGGACGGCGGCGCGTCCTTCGAGATCGAGACGATCCGAAAGGTCGGCTATCGGCTGGCGCGCTTGGCACCGGTGGCCAGTGCCGTGGCCACCTCCCTTCCGGAGGAAGTCGGACTTGTCTCCGTGACGCCGGCGCCTTGGCTTGCCGCCCGCCGGGGCTGGACGACGGCAGCGCGCAACATGACGCTGGTCGGACTGCTGTCGCTCGGCGGCGCCAGCCTGCTGCAGGGTGCGCCGACTACCTCGGTCGCCTCGCTCGCCGTGACCCCGGCCACCTGGCAGGGGGATGCCGGAGTGATCGCCCTGGACGATGCGCGGTTTGTCTTCGTCCCCGATGGGGCGGCGCGGCCCGAACCCTCGCCGGGCTGCGCGATCGCGCCGGCGGGCGGCGCATGGATCGAGGGGGGAGTCGGCCAGCCGGCAGCGAACCGGCGCACCCTGAACCTGGCGCTCGGCCAGGATCCCTAGGCGGCGATCAGCCGGTCGACCTCGCCGACCAGATCCTTCAGGTGGAACGGCTTGGACAGGACCTTGGCCTGTTTGGGCGCCCCGCTGGACGGGTTCAGCGCGACGGCCGCGAAGCCCGTAATGAACATGATCTTCATTTCTGGATCGATCTGGGCCGCAAGGCGCGCCAGTTCGATTCCGTCCATGACCGGCATGACGATGTCGGTCAGGAGGAGATCGAAGCGGAAGCCCTTGAGTGCTTCCAGCGCCTCGTCGCCCTGGCCGTAGTGAGCGACCTCGTGACCGGCCTTGCCGAGTGCGGCGGCCAGGAAGCGGCGCAGCGACTCGTCGTCTTCAGCGAGCAGTATCCGTGCCATGGGCGGTATCGAGACCCTTCGTGTGCCAGTCATGTGCCAGCGCGCCGGAACCCTACAGGGGCGGCGATTCGACTGTAAAGTGGACGATCGGTGCTTAAGGGAGAGTTGAACGCCCTTGCCCCGCCGGGCGCCTCGGTGGTTTTGTGCGGTGCATGAACGTCCTTGCCGAAATCGCCGGTCCGGTTGCCGGCTTCGCAGGTCCGCCGCTGGAAATCAGGGCGCCGGCCGCTCAGGGGGTGCCGTTCGTCTTCGCCTCGCCGCACAGCGGGCGCGACTATCCCGAGGATCTGCTTCGCGCGACGCGGCTCGACCCGCTGACCCTGCGCCGGTCCGAGGACTGCTATGTCGACGAGCTTTTCGCTGGTGTTCCCGCGCTTGGGGCGCCGCTGTTGCTGGCGCTCTTTCCAAGGGCCTATTGCGATGCCAATCGCGATCCGGCCGAACTGGATCCCGCGGTGTTCCTGGAGGCCCCGCCCTCGACACCGCACACGCGCTCGCCGCGCGTTCATGCCGGCCTTGGGGTCATCGCCCGCGTGGTGCGCGACGGCACCGACATCTACCTGCGCAAGCTGCCGCTCTCCGAAGCGACGCGAAGGCTGGCCGGACTGCATGCGCCTTATCACGCAGCGCTTGCGGGCCTGGTGGGCGACACCCGCCGGCGCTTCGGCGCTTGTGTCCTGATCGACTGTCACTCCATGCCGTCACAGGCCGCCTCGGCGGCCGGGCGCGGACCGGCGCCGGACATCATTCTGGGTGACCGCTACGGTGCCAGTTGCGCGCCAGGACTGACGGCCCACGCCGAACAGGTATTGCGGGCGCTGGGTTTCGCCGTCGCGCGCAACAATCCCTATGCCGGCGGCTACACGGCGGAGCGCTACGGCGCGCCCGGCCGCGGCATCCATGCGCTGCAGATCGAGATCAACCGGGCGCTCTATCTCGACGAGGAGCGGCTCGAGAAGAGGCCCTCGTCTTTCGACCTCCTGCGCCAGCGGCTGGAGCGCTTCGTAGAGGCCCTCGTCGCCTGGGTTCCGCCGGACGCGGGCTGACCGCCACCGGGAAAGCAGACCCTGGAAAGAAAAGGGGCCGCTCCGAGGAGCGGCCCTAGTTTAGGGAGGAAACGCCCAGGAAGGGCATGCGAGCGCGCCGGAGCGCCTCTCGCACTGCAACATTTAAGGATCATCGCTCTCCAAGTCAAGTCTCTTCATCAGTTGATGAATACATTTTTTTATCAATGATTTCAGATAGATAATAAAAATGTGCGGCGCAGCAACGACGCGCGCTCAGCTTTCGGTCAAATTGACGCAGCCGCTTACGTAAACGTAGGGCTGCGTCGTCGCTGAAGATTCATGCGCCGGTCGCTGCGCCGTCGCACCGGGAGCGCATACACCCCGTGGTGGCTGAGCCGGGGCGGACCACAATGCCTCGCCCGTCGCCGGTGGGATGGTCGTCTCCATCGCTCCAGCGAGGGTCGCATGATTGCAACGGCGCTGCGCAAGTTCTCGGCCCCGGCACGACGCGGGGGGACCGGGACCATCCTCGCGCTCCGGCCGCCGGAACCTGACTTGTCGGGCGCCCCGGAACCGGTCCGGCGGCTCCGTTCCATCTTTATCTCGGACGTTCATCTGGGTACGCGCGGCTGCAAGGCCGCGGCGCTCGCCGCCTTTCTGCGCTCCCATGCCTGCGAGTCGCTCTACCTGGTCGGCGACATCGTCGATGGCTGGCGGCTGAAACGAGCCTGGTTCTGGCGGCCGGACCACACCACCGTCATCCAGGAGATCCTGCGCAAGGCGCAGGACGGCACGCGCGTCATCCTTATTCCCGGCAATCATGACGAGGCGCTCAGGCCCTATGCCGGACTGAACCTCGCCGGGGTGGATATCCGTTTCGAGGCCGTGCACCGCACTGCCGATGGCCGCGACTTCCTGGTGATGCACGGCGACTATTTCGACGGCGTCGTGCGCTACGCCAAGTGGCTCGCCCATCTGGGTGACTGGGCCTACGACATCGCCTTGTGGGTCAGCGAGCGGGTCTGCGACGTGCGTCGCTGGCTGGGTCTGCCGCACTGGTCGCTTGCCGCCTATCTGAAGCGCACGGTCAAGAATGCGGTCGAATATATCGGCCGTTTCGAGGACGCGGTGGCGCGCGAAGCCGAACAGCGCGGCCTCGACGGGGCGATCTGCGGCCACATCCACCACGCCTCGATCCGCCGGATCGGCCGCATTCTCTACTGCAACGACGGCGACTGGGTGGAGAGCTGCACCGCGCTCGTCGAAACCCCGGACGGCACCCTGACGATCCTCTCGGCGACGGGCGAGACCCTGGTCCGGGAGCGGCCCGCCCGGGCCCTGGCAACCATGTGACAATTTCGTGGAGGCGCAGATGCAGGTCGGCGCATTCTGGTCTAGACTGCAGCTTCAGACGCCGCTGTGGATCGTCTTGCGGCGAGGCGCCAGACGGGCGCGCGCATTGGAGAGTGCAACTGCCGCAATGGCTCCGCAGCCCCTCACGCCCAAGCGTATCCTGATCGTCAGCGATGCCTGGCTGCCGCAGGTCAACGGCGTGGTCCGCACGCTGGAGGCGACCGTTGCGTCCCTGCGCGCTCACGGCCACGAGGTCCGCCTGATCACGCCGGACCAGTTCCGCAGCGTGCCGATGCCATTCTACCCGGAAATCCGCCTCGCCTTGTTTGCCGGGCGCACCGTCGCCCGGACTATCGAGAGCTTTGCGCCCGACGCCATCCATATCGCGACCGAAGGCCCGCTCGGCCACGCCGCGCGGCGCTATTGCGTGCGCCACGGTGTGCGCTTCTCGACGGCCTTCCACACCCGCTATCCCGACTATGTCAGCGCCCGCCTGCCGGTGCCCAAATCCTGGGTCTGGGCCTGGCTGAGGCGCTTCCACCGCCCGGCGATCAACGTGATGGCGCCGACGGCCACCATGAAGGCCTGCCTGGAGGGTTATGGCTTCTCCAACGCCCGGGTGTGGAGCCGCGGCGTCGATCTGGCGCTGTTCGAGCCCCTTGCCGGGCAGCCGCCTGCCTATGACCTGCCCCGCCCGGTCTGGCTCAATGTCGGGCGGCTGGCGGTGGAGAAGAATCTCGAGGCCTTCCTCAGGCTCGACCTGCCCGGCACGAAAGTGGTCGTCGGCGACGGTCCTCAGGCGGCCGAATTGAAAGCGAAGTTCCCGAACGCCATCTTCCTCGGCGTGAAGTTCGGCGCCGATCTCGCCCGCGCCTACGCCAGCGCGGACGTCTTCGTCTTCCCCAGCCGCACCGACACGTTTGGCCTTGTCATGCTCGAGGCGCTGGCAAGCGGCCTGCCGGTCGCCGCCTATCCCGTTCAGGGCCCGCTCGACGTGCTGGCCGGTTCGCTGGCCGGCGTGATGGACGACGATCTCGGCGCCGCCTGCCGGCGCGCCCTCGCCGTTCCGCGCGACCTCTGCCGCGCCCACGCACTGCGCTTCACCTGGGACGAGGCGGCGCGCCAGTTCATCGGCCATCTGGCGATCCCCGATCTCGAGCCGTGGGAAGCCGACCCAGGTTACCGGGCGGCCGAGATTTCGCTGCCGGCGCGCAATCTGGAAGCGGCCGAATAGTTCCGCCGGCGGCTGGCGGCGGCGGTCCCCAGGGACTAGCGTGCCGGGATGGCAAGAGCGGCAGCGGTGCTTTCCCTGACGATCGCCGCCTGCGCGCTGGCGCAGGCGGCCCACGCCGCGCCGCGCATCTTCATCATCGACGGCAACAATGCCGAACTGAGCTTCAGCTGCGACGTGCTCGGCCTCTCCGAAGTCGAGGGCGCCTTCACACGTTTCATCGCGATGGTGGCGATCGACGAGGAGGCGCCCGGCGAGACCCGCACGGTCGTCATGATCGATGCGACCAGCCTGACGACCGAGCGTCAGTCATGGACCGAGGACCTGAAGGGTCCCGACTTCTTCGACGTCGCGCGGTATCCGATGGTGGACTTCTCCTCCTTCACCGCGCTCGTTCAGGAGCCCGGCGTGCTGAACGTCCCCGGACACCTGACGCTGCGGGGCGTCACCCGGCCGGTTACGCTGCGCGTCCGCTATCGGCTGCCCGACTTGGCCGGTACCGGCCTCGGGCACATGGAAGCGAGAGCCGAAATCGACCGCACGGCATTCGGCATGGATGCCTACGAACTGGTGCTCTCCGACGATGTCGAGATCGAGGTCAGGGGATCTGTCGTCATGGGATTCGGGCAGTAGGCGCCCGCTGCCGCTGATGCGCTGCGGGGCCGATCTGTGGTTAGATCGCCCCATGAGCACGCGCAATCTCGATGCCGTCTTCGCGCCGGCCTCTGTCGCCATTGCCGGGGCGACGGACCGCGCCGGATCGATCGGCGCGCAGATCACGCGCAATGTCGCCGAGACATTCAAGGGGCGGCTCTATGCGGTCAATCCTCGCCGCCCGTCTCTTCCCGGCTTCGAGGTCCATGGCGAAGTCGGCAACCTGCCCGAGGCGCCGGACCTGGCGATCATCGTCACCCCGGCCGAAGCGGTCGTCGCAACGGCGCAGGCCTTTGCCGCCAAGGGCGCGCGCGCCGCGCTCATCATCACCGACGTGAAACGCGGCGTCGAGCGGGCGAACGCGGTGCGCCGCCAGCTTCGTGCCATCGGACGCCAGAGCGGCATGCGCATCGTCGGTCCGAACGCGCTCGGCGTGCTCTCCTCCGCCATCAGGGCCACCATGTCGTCGCTGCGCGCGCCGACCGGCGGCATCGCCTTTGTCGGTCAGGCGACGATGGCGGCGGGGGCCGTCACCGAATGGGCGACGCAGCAGCATCTCGGTTTCTCCGGCATCGCCGCGGCCGGCGACATGATCGACGTCGATTTCGCCGATGCGATCGACTGGTTTGCCGCCGATGCCCGCACCCGCCTGATCGTCGTCTTCATGGAGCGCCTGCCCGAGACGCGGCGCTTCCTGTCTGCGGCGCGGCAGGCGGCGCGGCTGAAGCCGCTGATCGTGCTGCGCGCCTCCAACGAGGCGATGCCCCCCGCCCGCGAGGCGGTTTTCGCGGCGGCCTTGCGCCGCGCCGGCGCGCTGGGCGCCCGGACACTGGAAGATCTCTTCGCCGCGATGGAAGCGGTGGCCGTTCGCCTCCCCTCTGACACGCCTCCGACGCTTGGCGCGCGCCTTGCGATCCTCTCGAACGGCGAGAGCCTGGGCGCCCTCGCCCGCATCGCGCTCGACGGCGGCGATGGCGAAATCGCCCGCCTTCATCCCGACACGATCGCCAAGCTCGCCGCCGTCATGCCGCCGGGCCGGCCGCGCACCAATCCGGTCGACATCCTGCCCGACGCCTCGCCCGAGCGCTTCGCCAATGCCCTGAAGGCATTGTTCGAGGACAAGGGCATCGATGCGGTGCTCGCCGTGTTCGGCCCCAGCGGCACAACGCCGGCCCTGGCTGTCGCAGAGGCGATCGCCGCCGTCATCGACGACGCCCGGCTGAAGCCCGGGCGCCGCCGTCCCTTCGTGATGACCTCGTTCTCGGGCGGCGTCGCCGAAGCCGAGGCGCGCGACGCGCTCGGCCGCCTGCACATTCCCTCCTTCGACACGCCCTCCGCGGCGGTGCGTGCCTTCAACGCCCTTGTGGCGATGCGCCGGGCGGCGGTCCGCAGCAGCGCGACGCCGGAATTCGTCGCCGGGCTCGAAGCCCCGCTGCTTGCCGAGGTCGAGCATCGCGCCCGCCGGGTGCTGGCGGCCGGCGAGGCGGGGTTCGACGTCGCCGTCGCCGCCGCCATCCGCCGTGCGCTGTGGATCGGCCGCGCCGACGAGACGACGGCCGGGATGTTGCCCTGGCGCATATGGGTCGAGAACGACCCCGATTTCGGCCCGGCGATTTTCTTCGGCCCCGGCGGACCGTTCGCGCGCATCGCCGGCGAGATGACCGCGGCGCTGCCGCCGCTCAATGCGGCCACCGCCCAGGCCTTCATCGCCGCGTCGCGCCATGCCCGCCTCGCGGCGGCCGAGGGCCTCATCGATGACGCCGCGACCTATGCGCTCGCCGCGCTGCTGGTGCGTGTCAGCGACCTCGTCGCCGGCGCGCCCTCGATCGAGTCTCTGACGATTGACGGTCTGGTGACCGCCGATGGCCGGCCGCTCGCCCCCATCGAGGCGATATCGGGCACTCTCGCCCCGGCGGCCGCAGATCCCGACGCGCGGTTCGCGATCCGGCCCTATCCCGCAAGACTCGCCGCCACAGTGACGGCGCGCGACGGCCTCCAGTACCGTTTGCGCCCGCTGCGCGCCGAAGACGAGCCGGGGCTGACCCAGTTCGGCCAGCGCATGACGGCCGACGATTTGCGCCTGAGGTTCTTTCAACCCATGCGCGGGCTCAGCCACGAGTTGGCGGCGCGCCTGACGCAGATCGACTACGACCGCGAGATGGCCTTTGCGCTCTTCGCGGCGGAGGGCGAGCACATGCTGGCCGTGGTGCGCCTGCACCGCGAAACGCGCGGCGACAGCGGCGAGTTCGCCATCACGGTGCGCAGCGACATGCAGGGCCGCGGCCTGGGGCGGCTGCTGATGGAGCGCATCCTCGACTACGCCCGTTCGCAGCACCTCAAGACCGTTTTCGGCCTGGTCCTCGCCGAGAACAGCGGGATGCTGAGGCTCGCGCGGGATCTCGGCTTCACCGCCCGCAGCGAGCCGGGCGATGCGACCGTGGTGCGGGTGGAGATCGCCCTCTAGGGCGTCGCCCGAAAAGGCGGAGAGCGGTTCCTCGAGCGAGCGATGCCCCGCGAAGGCGCTAGAGATTGTCGATCGCCACCGGTTCCAGCGCATCGGGCGGCTGAAGGCCGAACACCCGCGCCAGGAAGAAGTGCGTCGCGGTCAGGGTGCGCCGCTGGTTCTCGGCCTTGCGGAAGCCGTGGCCCTCGCCCTCGAAGGGGATATAGGCGGTGGCAACGCCGTTGGCCCTCACGGCATCGTAGATCGCCTGGCTCTGCGAGGGCGGTACCGCCTTGTCGTCCAGCCCCTGCAAGGTCAGCAGCGGCGCGCGGATCCGGTCGGCGGCATAGAGCGGCGAGCGCGCACGATAGACGTCCTTGGCCTGCGGCAGCGGCCCGATCAGCGTGTCGGTGTAGTGCGCCTCGAACTTGTGCGTGTCGTGCGCCAGCGCCTCAAGATCGGAAATGCCGAAGAGGTTGACCCCGGCCGCGAAGACCTCCGGGTGGAAGGCAAGCGCCGCGAGCACGACATAGCCGCCCGCGCTGCCGCCATAGATCGCCATGCGTCCCGGGTCCGCCAGCCCGTTCGCGGCGCAATAGCGCGCGCCGGCGACGACATCGGCGATGTCGGCCTCGCCCCAGCGGCCGTCCAGCGCCTTGCGATAGGCGCGTCCGAAACCCGTCGAGCCGCGGTAGTTGACGTCGAGGATAGCGAAGCCGCGCGACGTCCAGTAGGTCCGCCAGGCCGTGAGCGAGGGCTTGGCCCCGGCCGTCGGGCCGCCATGGGCGGTGACGATCAGCGGCGGATGCGCGCCCGGCGGCGCGGTGAAGCCGGGATTGAGCGGCGGATAGTAGAAGGCGTGCGCCGTCGCGTCGTCGGTGGTTGCGAACGAGAGCGCATGCGGGTGCGCGGCGAAGCCGGGCGGGATGCCGGCGCCTGCCGGGCGATGGACGAGCGCCGGCCCGCCCCCCTCCAGCGGCACCCGGTGCAGCGCGAAGCCCTCCTCGGCCGAGGCGGCGAGCACGATGGCCGAGCGGCCGTCGGCGAGAACCCGCGGCATGATCGCCGTGAACGGCGAGGCGAGCGGCCGCGCCGTGCCGGTGACGAGGTCGATCGTCACCAGCGTATCGACGCCGCTGCGCGTCAGCGCTGCGACGGCAAGGCGGTCGTCGATCAGCGCAAAGGCGCGGGACCCGAAATTCCAGGCGGGACCGCCGATCTCGCCATCGAGATGGGCGACCAGTTCCGCTGCCCCGCCGCGCCAGCGAAAGAGGCTCCAGTCGCCTGGCTCGTCGCTGAGAAAGTAGAGCGTCCCGTCCTCGCTCCAGCACGGCTGCATCACGGCGTAGCCGTCGCGCGCCGCGGCGATCGTGTAGACGTTTTCCAGCCCGCCGCCCGCGCCGCACGAGGCGACATGCAGCGACGTCGCGTCCCACGGCATGTTGGGGTGGTCCCAGGCGATCCACGCCAGCCGGCCGCCATCGCGCGAGAAGCGCGGCGCGGCGACGAAGTCGCTGCCTTGCCACAGCGGCGTGACCGTGCCGTCGGCGAGATCGATCGCCACGAGCTCGTTCCGCGCCTCGCCGCCGCCGGAATGATCCTCACGCACCGCCACCAGCCGCCCGCCCGCCGGATCGGCGGCCATGTCGGCATAGCGCCACGGACCTTCAGGGGTCAGCGGCTGCGGCTTGCCGCCGGGCCGGTCCTGCCAGATGCGCTGGTCGCGATCGTTGACGAAATAGACGTGGCCCTTGTCCGGCAGCAGCGCCCCGCCGCCATATTCGTGGACGCGCGACCGGGCGCTGAGATCGGGCGGCAGGACCTCCTCGACGGCGCCGTCCGGGCGCAGGCGGATGATCTGGGTCTGACCGCCCTTGTCGGGTCGCGCCTCGCCGAACCACAACGCGCCGTTGTCGATCTCGACGTCGGTGACGGCCCGCGATGCACCGACCGCGTCGTCGACAGTGACGGGCGACGCCCACGCGCCGTACGCGGCGACGATCTGCGTTGCGGTTTCGTCCGACATGGTGCCATCCCCCGCCCGGCCCGCTTCCCCTGAAGCGAATCGCGCGAGGCAGCTTGCGCACCGGCGCTGGCGACGCCAAGCGGCAATGGCCGCGACGGATGCGCCCTTAGCGTCCGGCGCCGACCACCGGTTCGGCTGGCGGCCGCGTCAGATAGAGCCGGTCGCCCGCATAGTCGATGTGCAGGCGCACCAGCTTCAGCGCGTCGTTGCCGAGAACCAGCGCCGGGCCGTCATCCAGCCCGAGCGCGGCGAAAAGCGGCAGATCGGCCGCCTGCACATCCAGATCGCGCCAGGTCGCGCCGGCCACCGATAGCGCCGCGACGCGCCCCGTCAGCGATGGAACCCCGCCGATCCCGGATCCGGCGCGGCCGACGCCCGGTGCGCCTGGCGTGATGCCGAGAGCCTCGGCCAGGGCGGCGTTCAGGATCGTCTCGTTCGCGCCGGTATCGATCATCGCTCGGGCCGCGACGCCGTCGATCTCGGCCTCGACGACGATGAAGAAGTCCGCCCGTCGCGCCATCGGCGCCAGCGACCAGTCCGCGCCGCGCGCCGGCGCCGTTCCGGCCGGATGCAGGGAGAGTCGCCGGCCGGGCTGGTCGATCTCGACCGCAAACCGCGACAGGACATTCATGCCCAGAATGCCGCGCGCCTCGCGCACCCGCCGCAGCGGCGCATCGAGGATGACGGTGATGGGGGCGGGGGCGGGCTCGCCGGCCAGCATCACGAAGCCGAGCGTATAGATGTCGACCGTCTGGGCGCCGCCCGCCAGCTGGACCGGCTGGGCCATGCGGCCGACCTTCAGCAGGCCGAGTTCGTCCTTGAGCGCCGTCGTGACCGTGGTGAGACCCGCGCCGGTATCGAGCACCATGGCGAACGGCCCCTTGCCGTTGATCGCCAGATCGACCACCGGCACCCCCCGTTCGGCCAGTTTCAGGGGCGTTTCGGCCGCCATGACCGCGCCGCCGCCCAGCAGCACGGCCGCCAGCATGGCCCCGAGACGGCGCCTCCGATCGATCTTCGCCCCTTGCGCTCCAGCCATCCTCGCCTTGCCTGTTGCAGTGCAACGACATATAAGCCCGGCCAATTCCGGCAACAATCGGGCCCCGGGGCGCGCTTCGCGAAAAGCGCGCGTTTTGGCCTTTGCTAAACCGAGCGAGCCTTATGGAACTCCGCAATATCGCGATCATCGCGCATGTCGACCACGGCAAGACGACCCTGGTGGACCAGCTTCTCAAGCAGTCGGGCACGTTCCGCGAGAACCAGCAGGTTCAGGAACGCGCGATGGACTCCAACGATCAGGAGCGCGAGCGCGGCATCACCATTCTCGCCAAGGCGACGAGTGTGGAGTGGAACGGGCTGCGCATCAACATCGTCGATACCCCCGGCCACGCCGATTTCGGCGGCGAGGTGGAGCGCATTCTCTCGATGGTCGACGGCGTCTGCCTGCTGGTCGATGCCGCCGAGAGCGTCATGCCGCAGACCAAGTTCGTGCTCTCCAAGGCGCTGAAGCTCGGCCTCAAGCCCATCGTCGTCATCAACAAGATCGACCGCCAGGACGCCCGCCACGAGGAAGTGCTGGAGGAGATCTTCGACCTCTTCCTGGCGCTCGAAGCCGCCGACGACCAGCTCGACTTCCCCGTGCTCTATGCGTCGGGCCGCAACGGCTGGGCGGTGAACGATCTGAAGGACGAGCGCACCAGCCTGACGCCGCTCTTCGAGAAGATCGTCTCCTATGTGCCGGCGCCGAAGGTCGCTGCGCTCGGGACCGAGGACCATCCCTTCAAGATGCTGGTCACGACCATCCAGGCCGACCCCTATCTCGGGCGCATCCTGACCGGCCGCATCGAGAGCGGCGTCGTGACCACCAACCGCAACATCAAGGCGCTCAACAACGCGAGCGAACTCGTCGAAAAGGCCCGCGTCACCAAGCTGCTGGCCTTCCGCGGCCTGTCGCGCACGCCCATCGAGCGCGCCGAGGCGGGCGACATCATCTCGATCGCCGGCCTGACGACGGCCACCGTCGCCGACACGCTGTGCGACCTGACCGTCGAGGAGGCGCTGCACGCCATCCCGGTCGACCCGCCCACCATCTCGATCCAGGTCGGCGTCAACGATTCGCCGCTCGCCGGGCGCGAGGGCGACAAGGTGCAGAGCCGCGTCATCCGCGAGCGGCTGTTCCGCGAGGCCGAAGGCAACGTCGCCATCAAGGTCAAGGAAAGCGAGTCCAAGGATACCTTCGAGGTCTCGGGCCGCGGCGAACTCCAGCTCGGCGTGCTGATCGAGTCGATGCGCCGCGAGGGCTTCGAATTGTCGATCTCGCGTCCGCGCGTGCTCTTCCGCACCGACGAGGCGACCGGCGAACGGCTTGAGCCGATGGAAGAGGTCTTCGTCGACGTGGACGACGCCTATACCGGCATCGTCATCGAGAAGATGGCGCTGCGCAAAGCCGAGATGACCGACATGCGCCCGACCGGCGCCGGCAAGACCCGCATTACGTTCTACGCCCCCTCGCGCGGCCTCATCGGCTACCACGGCCAGTTCCTTACCGACACGCGCGGCACCGGCATCATGAACCGCGTCTTCAAGGACTACGGCCCCTACAAGGGTCCGATGGAGGGCCGCCCGCGCGGCGTTCTGATCAGCCTGGAGGACGGCGAGGCCGTCACCTATGCGCTCTGGTATCTGGAGGAACGCGGCACGCTGTTCGTCACGACCGGCACCAAGCTCTACCAGGGCATGATCATCGGCGAGAACTCGCGCGACAACGACATGGACGTCAATCCGCTGAAGTCCAAGCAGCTGACCAATTTCCGCGCCTCGGGCAAGGACGAGGCCGTGCGCCTCACCCCGCACCGCCAGATGACGCTGGAGCAGGCGATCGCCTATATCGACACCGACGAACTCGTCGAGGTGACGCCCAAATCGATCCGCCTCAGGAAGCGCCAGCTCGTGCCGCACCTGCGGAAGCGCGCCGAGAAGGTCGATGCGTAAAGGCGGCCGCCTGCAACGGCCGCGGGAGCTTATCGTCTTGAACTCCGCACCGCTCCGGTGATCTATCGGTGGCGATCCGCGCCGCCGACGAGCCGACCATCTTGACCCAGCCAGACGTCGCCGCCCTCGCCGCCTTCGCCCATCGCCTCGCCGACGCGAGCGGCGCGGCGATCATGCCGCATTTCCGCGCCGGCCGCGCCGTCGTGGACAAGGGCGGGCTGAAGGGCGAGGCCTACGATCCTGTCACCGAGGCCGACAGGGAGGCCGAGACGGCGATCCGCGCCCTCATCGCCGCCGAACATCCCGATCACGGCATCCTGGGCGAGGAGCACGGAGCCGAGCCCGGCACCTCGAACCTCACCTGGGTGATCGATCCGATCGACGGCACCCGCGCCTTCATCACCGGCGGCCCGCAATGGGGCACGCTGATCGCCCTCAATGACGGCGAGAAGCCGGTGCTCGGCGTCCTCGACCAGCCCTTCACCGGCGAACGCTGGATCGGCCATGACGGCCGGACCGACTTTCATGCCCGCGGCAAGGTCGAGCGTCTGCGCACCCGCCCCTGTTCCGCGCTTGGCGACGCCGTCGTCACCTCGACCCACCCCTGGAGCTATTTCACGCCCGAGGAGCAGACGCTCTTCCGCGCCATCGACGCGCGCGCCCGCATGACCCGCTTCGGCGGCGACTGCTACGCCTACGGCCTGCTCGCCATGGGCTGCCTCGACGCGGTGGTCGAATCGGCGCTGAAGCCCTGGGACATCCAGGCGCTCATCCCCATCGTCGAGGGCGCCGGCGGCGTCGTCACGACCTGGACGGGCGGCGACCCCCAGGACGGCGGCCAGATCGTCGCCAGCGGCGACGAGCGCCTGCACGCGCAGCTGCTGAAGATTCTCGCCCGCTAGGCCCCGTCCGCCGCATCCAGGAACGCGTCCGCCGCGTTCCAGAAGACCCGCCGCACCTCGTCGCGCTCCTGCACCAGCTCGTGCTCGGCGTCGGAGAAGAGGACGAAGAGGCCGCGCTTCACGCGGCGGATCAGCGTCATGTCCGGCCCCTGATTGACGATCCGGTCGTGCGCCGCGCCGACGATCATCAACGGGCACTGGATGCGCCGGGCGAAGGCGGGCCGCCGCGCCTCGCGCATCGCCGCGAACGCCTCGCGCGCCCAGCGCCAGGTCGGTCCGCACAGCGCGAGCTGCGGTTCGGCGCGCAAGATGTCGTTGTTGCGCTCGTAGCGACGGCGGTCGGTGGTGACGGCATTGGACTCGAACGGCGTCGAGAGCCCGTCATTGCCTGCCCCGCCGGGCGTGAAGTCCTCGCCCCTGCCGAGCGCGCACATCGCGGCGGCCAGCGGTCCCGAGACGAGCCGCTTGGTCCAGGGCATCCAGGCCTTCAGCATCGGCGCCGACAGGAAGGCGCGCTCGAAATCGGCCGGCCGCCGCGCCAGGTAGCGCAGCGCCAGATGGCCGCCCATCGAGTGCCCGAACAGCACATAGGGCGCCGGAAGCCGGTTCCTGACGAGGGTGTCCATCACCGCGTCGAGATCGAGATCGAAATCGGCGAAGCGCCCGACATGGCCCTTGCTGCGATCGGCGGCGAGGCGCTGCGACAGGCCCTGCCCGCGCCAGTCGAAGCAGACGACGGCATAGCCGCGCGCCAGCACTTCGCCGATGAACTCGAAATACTTCTCGATGAATTCGGTGCGGCCGGTGCACACCACCATCGTGCCGCGCGGCGCCTGCGCCCGGGACGGCCAGACGGCGGCGCGCAACGTCACGCCGTCGGCGGCCGCCAGTTCGTGCAGCACGGCGCCCGGCGGCGCCGGATTGCCCGGGATCTCGACCAGCCTCAAGGCGGGCTACACGCCGGCCGCGGCGGCCGCCTTCTGCAGGATCGGACCGAGCTTCATGGCGACCGACATGTCCCCGGCGACCTTCATCTTGCCCTGCATGAAGGCCATCGTCGGATCGAGTTCGCGCTTGAACATCTTCATCAGGTTCTCGGCCGAGATGACGATGGTGCAGTCGGCCGGCATGTCCGTGTTGCTGACGCTGTTGGGAACCGTCTTGCCGTCGATCACGGTGACGCCGGCGCCTTCGAAGTCGAATTTCAGGATCGAGCCGAAGCCGGAGTCCTCGCCGATCACCTGGGCAAGCCCGGCGGTGATCTCGGAAATCAGCTCTGCGCTCATGGGGTCTCCTCCGGCGGCTCTGCGGGCCTGTTGCTAGGCGCCGATGAATAGCGGAAAAGCGCCGGCACCGCCATCCGCTCCCGGACGACATGACCGCATCTCTGCCTCCCGTCACGGTTCCCGAAGGCTCGGCCCTCGCCGCGCTGGCCGCCGCGGAATTGCGCGCCCATCTCGGCCGCCTCGATATCCCCTGCGGCCTCGCTTCCATCGAGATCGCGCACGGCGACGACCCGGCGGGCGAAGGTTTCGCCTGGCAGAGCGACGACGGCGCCGTCCGCATCGTCGCCGATGGCCCGCGCGGCGCGCTCCACGGCGCCTACGACCTCCTCGAAGCCCTCGGCTTCGCCTGGCCCGCGCCCGGCGAGGCCGAGACCGTTGTCCCCGAGACGCCCGACGAGCTGCCCGCCGCCCGTCCCCGACAGTCCCCGGCGCTCGCAGGACGCAGCCTCATCCTCGGCCACCATGCCTTCATGGCGGCGGCCGCCGACTGGATCGTCTGGGCGGCGCGCAACCGGCTGAACACGATCTTCTTCCACATCGACGAGCACGGCGCGGGCCTCGGCGCGATCCCGGCGGCACAGTGGCAGGCCCGGCGGGGCGAGGCGGTCGCCCTCGCCCGGCGCTACGGCCTGACGCTGGAACTGGGCGGCCACGGCCTCGCCGCCCTGCTGCCGCGCGCCGCGTTCGAAGATCACCCGGACTGGTTCCCGCTGCGCGGCGGCCGGCGCGAGAAGCGCTTCAACCTCAACCCGCTGGCCGCCGGCGCGCTCGGCGCCGTGCGCGCCAACGCCCGCGCCTGGCTTGCGGCCAATCCCGGCTTCGACGTCTATCATCTGTGGGCGGACGATCTTGCCGACGGCGGCTGGTGCGAGGCGGCGGCGGCCGAAGGCCTTTCGCCCTCCGACCAGCTGATGCTGGCGACCAACGCGGTGGCGGCGGAACTCGCGGCGATCGCCCCCGGCGCGATGCTCGCCTTCCTCTCCTACCACGATACCGAGGCCCCGCCCCGCATCCCGCCCGCCGCCAATGTCGCGCTGACATTTGCGCCGCGCCTGCGCTGCTACGCCGCCGGGATCGACGCGCCCCATGCGGTGAACGCCAAATACCCCGCGCTCTTCCGCGACAACGCGGCGCTCTACGCGGGTCCGGGGCGGGTGCGCGTCTTCGAGTACTGGCTCGACGCCATCCTCTTCAAGATCGTCGCCCCGCCGATGGTCGAGACGATCCGCCGCGACCTTGCCTTCTATGCCGCGAACGGCGCCCATACGGTCGGCGCGCTGGCGACCGGCTCGATGCCCTTCGCCGCGCCGAACCTCAACGCCTATGCCTTCGCCCGCCTCGCCTGGAACCCTGGCCTCGGCGCGAAAGCCGTCCGCGAGGCGTTCTGCACCCATGTCTTCCGCTCCGGGCTTCACATGCCGGCCTATTTCGAGGCGCTGGAGCGCGCCTTCGCGCTCGACCTCGACCTTCGTCCCGAGGAGGCCCGCCTCAAGGGCAGAGGCTCCCTGGAGGAGACCATCGCCGACCCGCCCGCCGATATCGGCAGCCCGTTCAACGTCGCCGCCGAACGGGTCGGCGAGGCGCAGGCCCGCCAGGAGCGGGCGCTGGACGCGCTGGACGAGGCCGAACGCCTTTTCCAGACCATGATGCGGCCGCCGGGCGCCGATCCCTCGCAGGCGATCCTCCGCGAGGAATGCCATCGCTATCTCTGCCATGCCCGCCTGATGCTGCAGGCGGCCCTGCTCGATGTCCGGGCGGCAGAGGCCGCAGGGGCGGCGCGCGACGTGCAGGAGGCCGTGCGACAGGCCCGCTTCCACCTCACCCGCATAGAAACCGAGATGCGCGGCTTCGTTCGCGAACCCTATGTCGCCAACACCCGTCTGCTGCTCTGGCTGTTTCTCGGCCTCGCCCTCGACCGTGCTGAGGACAGCCTCATCCAGGGCGACGGCGCGCGCCGCAAGCGGCTGCGCAACCGGCTGGAGACGGCGCGGCAGAATTTCGCCCGGATCGCCGCCCTCTGGCCGCCCGAGGCGCTTCCCGCAGGCCCTGCGGCGACATAGGCTGGTCCGGTACGACCGGGGAGAAGGACGGCCCATGAAGGCGCTCGGCTTGGCTGCCATTGCATTGATCGGATCGGCGCTCCCGGCCCTGGCCGGGGAGGCGCCTGCCCAGGCTCAGACGGCCCCGCCCGCGCCGCGCGGCTACGTCATCTTCTTCGACCATGGCGGCGCCTGGATCCCCGAGGAGGCGGAAGCCCTGCTGCCGCAGGTCGCCGAGGTCTACCGGCGCATCGGCTATGCCGCCGTCGCGATCGCCTGCTACAGCGACAATGTCGGCTCCCAGGATCTCAACATCGCGCTCACCCAGGATCGTGCCGACCGCATCAAGGGCGATCTCGTGATCTACGGCGTGCCGGAGGCGGCCATCGCCGCCGTGGGCAAGGGCTTCGTCGATCCCCTGGTGCCCGATGCGCCCCTCGACGTTGCGGTCTCCAACCGCCGCTGCACCATCGATCTCGGTTAGGCGCGCCCATGACCTGGCAGAACGAAGTCGACGAGATCGCCCGCCGCAAGGCGATGACCGCCCAGATGGGCGGCCCCGAAAAGGTCGAGCGCCAGCACGCTCAGGGAAAGCTGACCGTGCGCGAGCGCATCGCCCGCCTGGTCGATGAAGGCTCCTTCAGCGAGATCGGCGGACTCTCGGGCAAGGCGGTCTACGACAGGGACGGAAACCTCGTCACGCTCTCGCCCGCCAACACGGTGCTCGGGCGGGCCAGGATCGGCGGCCGCACGGTGGTCGTCCAGGGCGACGACTTCACGGTGCGCGGCGGCGCCGCCGACGCCGCCATCTGGCAGAAGCAGGTGATCGCCGAGCAGATGGCGCGCGAACTGCGGCTGCCTATCGTCCGCCTCATCGACGGCACCGGCGGCGGCGGCTCGGTGAAGTCGCTCGATGTCGATGGCCGCACCTATGTGCCGGCCAATCCCGGGTGGGATCACGTCGTCGCCAATCTCGCTGCCGTGCCGGTGGTCTCGCTCGCCCTCGGTCCGGTCGCCGGGCTCGGCGCGGCGCGCGCCGTGACGTCGCACTATTCGGTGATGGTGGCGGGCGTTTCCTCGCTCTTCGCCGCCGGCCCGCCGGTCGTGCGCCGCCTCGGCGAGGATGTCGACAAGGAGACCCTGGGCGGCTCGAAGATCCACACCCGCAACGGCTCGATCGACGACGAGGCGGCGAGCGAGGACGAGGCCTTCGAGCGCGCCCGGCGCTTCCTCTCCTATCTGCCGTCCTCGGTCCACGAACTGCCCGCCCGCACCGAACCCACCGACGATCCCGCGCGCCGCGACGGGAAGCTCATCTCGATCGTCCCGCGCGACCGCCGCAAGGTCTACAAGATGCGCCAGATCGTCGAGGCGGTCGTGGACCTCGGCTCGTTCTTCGAAATCGGCAAGTACAACGGCCGCTCGGCGATCACCGGCCTCGCCCGCATCGACGGCTGGCCGGTCGCGATCCTCGCCAACGACCCTTACTTTTACGGCGGCGGCTGGACGGCGGACTCCAGCCACAAGGTCATCCGCTTTCTCGACATGGCCGAGGCCTTCCATCTGCCGGTCGTCAATTTCGTCGACAATCCCGGCTTCGTCGTCGGCACGGCGGCGGAGGCCGCCGCCACGATCCGCCACGGCAGCCGGGCGCTCGCGGCGGTCTACCAGGCGAGCGTGCCGTGGTGCTCTGTGCTGGTGCGCAAGTGCTTCGGCGTCGCCGGCGCCGCCAACGCCAACGCGACGCGCCTGCACTACCGCTTCGCCTGGCCGAGCGGCGACTGGGGTTCGCTCCCCATGGAGGGCGGCATCGAGGCCGCCTTCAAGTCCGACCTCGAGAAGTCCGACGATCCCGCCGCCCTGCTGGCCGACATCGAGCGGCGGATGAACCTCGTGCGCTCGCCGTTCCGCACCGCCGAGGCGTTCCTGATCGAGGATATCGTCGATCCGCGCGATACAAGGCCCCTGCTGGTCGAGTTCGCCAATCTGGCGGCGCCGCTGCGCACGCCGGGACCTGTGGCCTTCGGCCTGCGACCGTAGACGGAGACGAACCGCGATGGATCTCAGCAAGATCAAGACCGGCGCCAACCCGCCTTGGGACATCAACGTGCTGATCGAGATTCCCCAGGGCGGTGTCCCGGTGAAATACGAAATCGACAAGGAAGCCGGCGCCATGGTCGTCGACCGCTTCCTGCACACCGCGATGTACTACCCCGGCAATTACGGCTTCATCCCGCACACGCTGTCCGAGGACGGCGATCCGGTGGACGTGGTGGTCGCCGGCGTCGCGCCGGTCGTACCCGGCTGCATCATCCGCAGCCGCCCGGTCGGCGTGCTGATGATGCAGGACGAGAAGGGGATCGACGAGAAGGTCCTCGCCGTGCCGGTCGACCAGCTTCACCCGTTCTACAGCGGCGTGCAGACCTATCGCGACCTGCCCGCGATTCTCATCGAGCAGATCCAGCACTTCTTCGAGCACTACAAGGACCTGGAGCACGGCAAATGGGTGAAGGTCGTCGAGTGGCTTGGGCCGGACGAGGCCGCCGCGATGATCGCCGCCGGGATCGAGCGGGCCATAGCGGCAAGATGATCGCCCGCGCCATCCTCGCGCTGACGGCGGTCCTGTCGGCCGTCGCCCTCGCCGCCACGGCCCGGGCAGACGAACTGCTCGACTGCGATTCCGGCGACTATCGCTACACCTACTGCCCGGCCGACACCGGCTACGGCGTCGAGCTGGAACGGCAGCGCTCGAACACGCCCTGCGTCTTCGGCGAAAGCTGGGGCTATGACGGCGGCGGCGTCTGGGTCGATCGCGGCTGCCGGGGGACCTTTCGCATCCTCTCCGGCCGCAGCCATCGCCCGCCGCCGGAGCCCGACATCGAGCCCGGCGATCTTGTCCCGGACTGGATTCTCGAGGATCTCGCCGCCGAAGACATCGACGACGGCCGCGAGCCGGGCTACGGCCGCGCCGATGCGGCGCTCGCCTGCGCACTCTATGCCGACGACCAGGAGCGCATCAGGGGCGCCGAAGGGATCGCCGTGACAGGGGTCGAGGATGTCGTGCCGCGCGGGCGCCGCGCCTACGATGTCACGCTCGACCTCGAGATCGTCGCCCGGAGCGGGCGGATCCGCGAAGCGGTGGCCACCTGCACCGTCGTGCGCGGCGGCGTCACCTCGTACGAGCGCTACTGAGAAGGCCGGTGGCGCCGGAAACCGGGCTTTGTCCGGGACGCCGCGCCGGCGGTCTTGAACCGCGTGCCGACGCCCCTATCTCAACGGTGCCGCCTGCCGATCCGGGGGCGGCGACTGACACCGGCGCCCCGGCCACACCGGCGGGGCGCGTGAAAATCGCTCACGAGAAGAGGATTTGCCATGCGTTTCGACCTTTCCCCCCTCTACCGCTCGACCGTCGGCTTTGACCGCCTGTTCCAGATGCTGGACGCCAACACGACCGACGCGCAGAGCTACCCGCCCTACAACATCGAGCGTCTGGGCGAGACCGACTACCGCATCACCATGGCCGTCGCCGGCTTCGCCGAGAGCGACCTCGCCATCGAGGTGAAGGAGAATGCGCTGACCGTCTCGGGCAAGCGCACCGAGGACGAGAAGCGCTCCTACCTCCACCAGGGCATCGCCGCGCGCGCCTTCGAGCGCCGCTTCCAGCTTGCCGACCACGTCGAGGTCAGCGGCGCGAAGCTCGAGCACGGGCTGCTCCACATCGAGCTGAAGCGCGTCATTCCCGACGCCAAGAAGCCGCGCCGTATCGAGATCGCCGCGGCTGCAAAGCCGGCCCAGACCATCGAGGCGCAGGCGGCCTGACGGCTCGCCGGCCCGCTTGGCGGAGGCGCGCGCAACAGCGCGCGCCTTCCCAGTGCTTGACCTTTCGGCATGCGACCGTTTGGTGCAGGGCACTTCGTCGCGCGTCAGTTTTGTGACTGGCTCCGCGCCTCCTGAGACCTCATCACACCACAATGGCGGCATGCGTCGCCGGTCCGAAGGTGTGCGCCATGAAGCTGGACACGATGAAGCCTGTCCATCGCGACGAGCCCGGCGGCCCTGCCGGCGGCGGCACCGGCCATGTCGCCATGGATGGAATCGCGCGCGCGATCTCGCTCGGGCTCGCTGCGGTCGTGGTCGCCTTCGTCCTTGTCCATCCGGTCTCGCCGGTGCCCGGCGAAAGGCTGCTCGACCGTGCGCTCGCGCCGGTGATGCTGCTCGGCGCGCTGGGCGGCGTCGCCTACGGGCTCGGCTTCCGGCCGCGCCGGCCGTTGCTGGCGACGCTCGTCGGACCGTTCGTCTCGTGGCCGCTGATGCTGTCGGCCCTCGCCTTCGCCGCGCTCGCGCCGGGAGCCTGAACCGGCTTCAGGCGCCCAGGCGCAATCCGGTCGTGCCTTCCAGGATAGCCTCGCGCGTCGTCGCATGCGTCATCTGCGCGCCGGCGAGGATGGCGTGCGACAGGTCGGCTCGCCGCAGGTTGGCGCCCGTCAGATTGGCGTAGGACGCATCGGCCTGCGTCAGGACGGCGTAGCTGAGATCGGCCCCGCGCAGATCGGCGCTGCGCAGATTGGCGCCCGACAATTGCGCCGGCATCAGCCGGTCGCCGGCGATCATCAGGGGCGACAGATTGGCGTCGGTCATCTTGGCGCCGCCGAGCCGGGCATTCTTCAGGTTGATGCCGCGCAGATCGGCCTTCACCAGGCAGGCATTGCGCAGGTCGGCGCCGGCCAGCTGCGCGCCCTGCAGGCGCACCCCTTCAAGGTTGATTCCGAAGAAGGTGGCGTTCGAGGCCAGCAGCGCCGTCAGGTCATAGTTGGCGAGACGTTTGACGGGGCGCATGTCGACGCCCGCCAGCATTGCCGGCTTGCCCGATGCGCCCTGGGTCTCGACCCACAGCGCGTGGTTCTTCAGCATGACGTCGATCGGTTCGGGCAGGTCCGACAGCGACTTGCCGAACGGCGCGTCCGTCAGCGTCCCGGTCATGTCGGCGCCGTCGCAGCGCGTGTGGGCGAGGCTGGCGCCGGTCAGCACCGCGCCGCGCAGATTGGCGCCCGTCAGGTCGGCGCCCGAGAGATCGGCGTTCTCCAGGATGGCGCCGCTCATGTTCACGTGTTTCAGGTTGGCCCGCACCAGGCGGCAGCCGCGCATCACCGCGTCCGAGAAATCGGCCTGCAGCGCCACGATGCCGGTCATCTTGGCGCGCTCCAGATTGGCGTGCGCCAGCAGGGCGCCCGGCATCTCGGTCGGCGATTCCTCGTGGCGCAGCACCTTGATGCCGGCGCGGCGGTCGCGCTCGGCGATCACGCCCTCGCGCAGATCGGCCTCGAAGAGATCGGCCCCGGTCAGGTTGGCGCCCCGCATCGAGGCCCCGCGCATGTCGCAGCGGCGCAGGCTCGCGCCTTCCAGGTTGGCCCGCCGCAGGTCGGCGGCGAAGAAATTGACATTGTCGAGCTTGGCCCGTGCGAACTTCACTTCCGACAGGATCGCGCCGCTGAAGTCGGCGTCGCTCAGCGCCCGTCCGGAAAGATCGAGACCCGAGAGGTCGCAGAACGCAAACGACGCCCGCGCCCCGCCGGGACGCCCCGCATAGAGCATCTCATGCTTGGTCGCGATGAGATGGGCATCCTTCTGGCTGAGCCGGCGATAGCCGCCCGCCGCCTGCGATTGTGGCCCTGCAGCCATCGCATCCCCCGGTTCAAAGGCCGCAGGCGCGCCCCGGCTGGCCGCGACGACGCCTCGCCATAGCCTAGGACGGGTGGGTTGAAGGACGGGTTAAGAGGCCGCCGGATGGGCCACGCCGGCCGCCGCCAGCAGCCCCTGGCCGCGGGCTCCGCCGTCGCCCGACAGCCGCTCGGCGATCACCGTGTCGCAGGCCGCCACGGCCGCCCGGACGAAGCGGGCATCGGCCTCGCTCAGATCCTGGCGATCGCGCAGACGCTCGCACAGCGCCTCGCCCAGGTGGGTCATCAGATCGTAGCCGAACGAGGCGCCCTGTCCCTTGACGTTGTGAGCGACGGCGAAGAGCGCGGCGCTGGCGGCCGCCAGGCCGGCCATGTGGGCGTCGATGTCGGCGAGACGCGCCTTCATCTCCGCGACATCGGCCGCGGCGTAGTCCGGATACTGCTCGGCGAGCGCCGCGAGGGCCGCTTCGGCCTCGGCGTAGTCTGCCTCTTCGGCTGCGAGGGGCTCCATGGCCAGCATCTGGGCACAGCTCCGGTTGAAGAAGACCCGACCTTAGCCCCGCGAGATTGAGGGTTCAGAGACTTGCGTGTGCGGATTTTAGTCGAATTTGAAGGGATTCAACCTCTTCCGCCGTCGTCGCGAACGAGCAGACGAAGCGGTAGAGCGGCCGCTCCGGCTCGCTGTCGTCCCAGGGATAGAACCGCGCCCCGGCCTTGCTCAGCGCCGCCGCGAGGCTGCGCGGCAGGCGGACGAAGACCTCGTTCGCCTGAACGGGATAGGCCGGCGCGAAGCCTGCCGCCGACAGGCCGGCGGCGAGCGCGGCGGCGGCGGCGTTGGCCCGTCCGGCAAGACTCTTCCACAGATCCCCCTCCAGCATCGCCAGCACCTGCGCCGCGAGGAACCTCGACTTCGAGAACAGATGTCCGCCCCGCTTGCGGCGATAGGCGAAGCCCTCGGCGAGCGCCGGATCGAAGAAGACGACCGCCTCCGCCGCAACGGCGCCGTTCTTGGTGAAGCCGAGCGAGAGCACGTCGACCCCCGCCTTCCACGTCGCCTCGGCGGGCGTACAGCCCAGGTGGGCCAGCGCATTGGCGAGCCTCGCCCCGTCCATGTGGAGCCGCAGATCCGCGCCGTGCGCCGCCGCCGCGATCGCCGCGACCTGGTCCGGCGCATAGACGAGGCCGCACTCGGTCGCCTGGGTGATCGAGACCGCTCCCGGCTGGACGTGGTGCACCACGCCGCGCGGATGGCGCGCCAGCCCCGCCGCGAGGTCGGCGGGCGTATAGAGTCGTCCCGGCGGCCCGGCGGCCACCAGTTTGGCGCCGCCGCTGTAGAATTCCGGCGCACCGCACTCGTCGACGTCGATATGGCTGCCCGCCAGGCAGAAGACGGCGCTCCAGGGCGGCGCGATCTGGGCGAGCGCGAGGGCGTTGGCGGCCCCGCCGGTCGCCACCGGAAAGACCGCGACGGCCGTCCCGAACCAGTCCGCCAGCGCCTCGTTCATCCGGCGCGACCAGCGGTCCTCGCCATAGGAAGGTTCGCTGCCCTCATTGGCCGCCGCCATCGCCGCGAGGATCGCCGGATGCGCTCCCGCCGTATTGTCGCTCGCGAAATTCATCCCCGCTCCGCCTCGCCTGTGTCGCCGCGTTCGCCTAACATGACGGGGCGTCGTTCGTCAGGGGAAACGCGATGAAGGTCTACGGTTTCGTCTGCGGCTGGCTGACCGCCCCGATGGAGGCCTTCGTCGAGGGCGGCGCGGGCGAGGCGAAGGTGCCGGTCCCGGCCTATCTGATAGACCACCCCAGGGGCCGCGCCGTGTTCGACACCGGGATGCCGGCCGGCCTGCGCACCGATCCCCAGGCCGCGATCGGGCGCTATCTCGCAGGGGTCTTCAAGGCCGACTTCACGCCCGAACAGGCTATCGACCGTCAGCTCGAGGCGATGGATGTCGATCCCGCCTCGATCGATCTGGTCGTCAACAGCCACCTCCATTTCGACCATTGCGCCGGCAACGCCCTGCTGCCCAACGCCCGCATCGTCGTGCAGAAGCGCGAGGCCGCGGCCGCCCGCGCCGCCGGACCGCCGAAGGAGGGCTTCGATCCGCTGACCATGCTCGACGGCCGCGACGTGCTGGAGGTAGAGGGCGAGCACGACCTTTTCGGCGACGGTTCGGCGGTGCTGCTGCCGACCTACGGCCACACCGCCGGACACCAGTCGCTCAGGCTCGCCTGCGACGGCGGCGATACCGTGCTGGCCGGCGATTGCTGCTACTTCCACCGCACGCTGAGCGACCTGAAACTGCCCGGCTTCGCCCACGACCGCGAAGAGCAGCTGCGCTCGATCGCCCGGCTGAAGGCGCTTTGCGATCGCGGCGCGCGCATCATCGCCGGCCACGACCCGGATCAGTGGGCCCATCTTCCGCGCGCCCCCGCCCCGCTCCTCGCCGGCTGACGATCAGCCCGGCGGAACCGTCAGGAGGTCGTAGCAGCCGGCGTCCTTCAGCACGTCGGCGAGGCCTGGCGCCGCAGCCAGCGCGGCGGCCGCCTTGGCGCGAATGACGGCCAGCGACTTCACATGATATTTCTGCGGCGCCTGCGAATAGCGCCGCCCCCCCAGATCGATTTCGAACGAGCGGCTGTCATTCTTCACCGCGATCGCATTGGCGTGCGCCCAGGGCAGGTAGTAGCGCGCCACTTCCTCGCGCAGCAGCGGCGTCAGCGTCGGGCTCAGCGTCTCCCAGCCTTCGAAGCCGCCCTCGGCGCGCGGCGCGTTCATCCGCGCCACATAGGCGAGCACGCCGGGGAAGTGCTGCATCAGCGCCTGCGGCGTCGGGTCGGTCGACAGCTCGTAGAGCTGCGCGGCGAAGCCGAGATCGGCGAGCGCCGGCCGCTTGCCGAACAGGAACGGCCGCGACGCCAGATGCGCCTCGGCGATCTCCAGCTGGCGGCGGAACGAGGACTCGATCAGGTCCTTCGTCCCGGCATGGCTGCCGACCAGCGCCAGGCGCGGCACCATGCGCTGGACGATTCCGGCGGCGGCCTGCTGCAGATCGCTCTGCGCCGCATCGGGGCCCAGGATCGAACCGGCGATCCGCCACGCCGCCGACAGGCGGTCGGCCTCAAAGCTCCAGCGATAGTGGAACATCGCCTTGTTGCCCCATTCGTCGGCGTATTCCTCGATCAGGGCCGAGAGAAAGGCGCGCGGCGCGTCGCCCGGCTGCAGCGCGGGCTCGGGATGGCGGCGCTCCAGCTCCTCGATGAGCGGAGTCGAATCCTGCATCGCCTCGTTCTCGGGCGTGACCAGCAGCGGGATCAGCGGCAGCTTGGCGTAGGCCTGGAACTCGCCCTGGGTCGCCGCGCCGCGCACGATCCAGCGATGCGGCAGGCCCTTGTAGCGCAGATACGAGCGCACCTTGACCGAATAGGGCGACAGCTCCGCGCCGTAGAGCCGATAGACGTCAGACATCGCTTCTCCCCCTATTTGATCTTCGCCAGCGCCTTGAACTCGCGGCCCAGCAGCTCGAACTCGGCGCGCCTGAGCGTACCCTTGCGCCAGACCAGCGCAATTTCGCGCGCCGGCGCATCGCCCGACAAGGGACGCGTCGCCAGGTTGGTGCCTTTCAGCAGGCCGCGCGCCACGGCCATCTGCGGCAGCAGCGTGACGCCGAGCCCGTTGTCGACCATCTGCACCAGCGTCATCAGGCTGGTCGCCTCGAAGGCGTCATCGTGACGCGGCGCATGGACGCCGCAGGCCGACAGCGCGTGATCGCGCATGCAGTGCCCGTCGCGCAGCAGCAGCAGCCGCTCGGCCTGCACCGCCTCGTCGGAAGGAGTCTTGCCCGCCATCAGCGGATGATCCGCCCGGGCGGCGAGCACGAACGGGTCGTTGAACAGCGTCGCCGTCTCCAGTCCCGGCGTGTCGAAGGGCAAGGCGATCAGCGCCGCGTCCAGCGCCCCGTCGCGCAGCGAGGTCACCAGCCGCTCGGTCAGGTCTTCCACCAGGAAGAGCAGCAGCGAGGGATAGCGGCGGCGCAGCTGGGGCAGGACATAGGGCAGCACGAAGGGCGCGACCGTCGGGATGACGCCGAGCCGGATCGCGCCGCTCAGCGGGGCGCGCACGGCCTTCGCCGCCTGGGTCAGGTCTTCCGCCTCGGCCAGCAGCAGCCTGGCCCGCCCCGCGATCTCGTGCCCGATCGGCGTCAGCACCACCGATCGCTTGGTCCGGTCGACCAGCGGGGCCCCCAGAATGGCTTCCAGCTCCTTCAGGCTGGCGCTCAGTGTCGATTGCGTGACATGGATCGCAGAAGCCGCCCGCCCGAAATGCAGATGCTCGCTCAAGGCGATGAAGTGCTGCAGCTGGCGCAGGGTGGGGAGGCGGTCCATCGATGTATCCGATCAGTTAGACAAAAATTACTCACTTTGCTGATTGGAAAGTGAGGTCTATGCCACTCCCCGTCAACGGTTTCCGGTCGGCGGTGTCTCTCCCCAAACCCTCCCCGCCGGCCAAGGCGGCGGCGCGGATCGGCCTCCATCGGTTCGTGCCGCCGGCCCCCTCAGGTCCGCAGAAGGCTCAAGCGCCGATGTCCCTGCAAAAGCTGCGCGATGCGCTTCCCCGTTATGCCCGGGACATCGCCCACAATCTCGCCGCCCTCGCCGCCGACCCGGTGCTCGGCGAGCAGCAGCGGGCAGGGGCTTTCGTCGCCGCCGCGATCGCCGCCCGCAATCCGGTCGTCTCGGCCGCCCTGCTCGCCGAGTTCGCGCCCCGTCTCTCGGCCCCGGCGCTTGAAGCGGCCAAGGCCTGTGCGGCCGTCACGGCGATGACCAACGTCTACTACCGTTTCACCCAGCGCCCCTCGAACGACTACGACAGGCTCCCCGCCCGGCTGCGCATGAATGCGCTCGGATGCACGGGAACCGACAAGCAGGATTTCGAACTGTGGTCGGTCGCCGTCTCGGCGGTCAACGGCTGCGGCGTCTGCGCCGATGGCCACGCCCGCACGGCCCGCGATCTCGGCCTCACCCCCGAAGCGGTGCAGACGGCGGTCCGCATCGCCGCCGTCGTGCAGGCCGCCGCCACCGTGCTCGACGCCGAAGCCGCATCGGCCGCCGCCCTGCCGCTCGCCGCGGAGTAGGCGCCGCCCTATCGCTCGTCGCCCCGGCGGGATAGAAGCCCGCCCATGGCCCTCATACATCCCACGATGAAGATCAAACCCCGCGAGGGCAAACGCGCCCGCGCCGGCAGTCCCTGGATCTTCTCCAACGAAATCGTCATGGACGCCGAGATGAAGGCGCTCGATCCCGGCGAGGCGGTCGATGTCGTGCTCGACGACGGCACGCCGCTCGGCACGGCGATCTTCAACGGCAAGACGCTGATCGCCGCCCGCCTCGTCTCGTCCGAGCCCGGCACCGCGCTCGACGCCGACTTCTTCGCCGCCCGCCTCGCCCGCGCCGACGCGATCCGCGCCCGGCTCTTTCCGACGCCCTTCTACCGCGTCGCCCACGCCGAGGCCGACGGCCTGCCCGGCCTCGTCGTCGACCGCTACGGCGACGTGCTCTCGGTCCAGATGGGCGCGGCCGGCATGGATGTGCGCACCGACATCATCGTCGCGGCGCTCAGGCGCGTCTTCGAGCCGCGCGCCATCGTCCTGCGCAACGACTTCCAGGCCCGCACCCTCGAAGGCCTGCCCTCGCTCACCGCCCTCGCCTATGGCGAGGAGCCGGGCGAGATCGCCTTCAAGGAGAACGGCGCGACCTTCCTTTGCGACCCGATGACCGGCCAGAAGACCGGCTGGTTCTACGACCAGCGCGAGAACCGCGCCTTCGCCGCCCGCTTCGCCAAGAACCTCTCGGTGCTCGACGTCTTCAGCCACGCCGGCGGCTTCGCGCTCGCCGCGCTGGCGGCCGGGGCGAGCGAGGCGCTCTGCATCGACGCCTCGGAAAAGGCCCTCGGCCTCGCCGGCAAGGCGGCCTCGGCCAGCGGCTTCGAGGCGAAGCTCGGCCTGCGCAAGGCCGACGCCTTCGAGGCCCTCGACGACATGGCGGCGCAGGGCGTCAGGTTCGGCCTCGTGATCGCCGACCCGCCGGCCTTCGCCAAGTCGCGCAAGGACATCGAGCCGGCCGCCCGCGCCTACCGCAAGCTCGCCCGCGCCGCCGCTTCGGTGGTCGAGCCCGGCGGCACGCTGGTGCTCGGCTCCTGCTCGCACCACATCGATGCGGCCCGCTTCCACGCCGAATGCGCCGCCGGCATCCATCAGGCGAAGCGCCCGGCCCGCCTGCTGCGGTCGAGCGGCGCCGATGTCGACCATCCCGTCCATCCCCATCTGCCCGAGACCGCCTATCTCAAGGCCCTGGTCTTCGCGCTGGACTAGCCATGCCCCCACTCGGCGCCGCCGCCCGCGATCTCTTCCTGCTCCAGCCGGGCGCGGCCTTTCTCAACCACGGTTCGTTCGGCGCGACGCCTGCGCCCGTGCGCGCCGCCCAGCAGGCATGGCGCGACACCGTCGAGACCCAGCCCGACGTCTTTTTCCGCGAGACCATCTGGACCGCGACCCGCGCCAGCGCCGCCCGCCTCGGCCGCCTGATGGGCGCGCCGGGCGAGAGCCTCGTCTTCCTGCCCAACCTCACCGAAGCGGTGGCCGTCGTGCTCGATGCCATGCGCTTTGCGCCCGGCGACGAGATCGTCCTGCTCGATGTCGCCTATGCCGCCGTACGCAAGGCGGCGGAGCTGACGGCGGCGCGCACCGGGGCCGGCCTGCGCACGATCCCGACCGCGCTCCAGATGACGGACGCCGCCTATGCCGAAGGCCTCCGCGCCGCGCTCAGCCCCCGCACCCGCCTCGTCATCCTCGATCACATCGTCTCGCCGACCGCCCAGCTGATCCCGGTCGAGACGCTGGTGCCGATCGCCAGGGCGGCCGGCGCAAAGGTCTTCGTCGATGGCGCCCATGCGCTGGGACAGCTCCCCCTTGGCGTCGCCGCGCTCGGGGCCGACTGGTATGCGTCGAACGCCCACAAATGGCTGTTCGCGCCGCGCGGCTGCTGCCTGCTCTACAGCGCGCCCGAGGTCGAGGACGCGACCCGCCCGGTGATCGTCAGCCACTACAACGCCGATCCCTATCCGCGCCGCTTCGACTATGTCGGCACGCGCGACGTCACCGCCTATCTCGCCGCCGCCGACGCCGCCGATTTCGTCGAGCGCTACGGCCTCGCGGCGCTCACCGCTCATCGCGCCGCGCTGATCGCCCTCGCCGATGCGGCGCTGCGCGACCGGGGCGCCGGCCTCGTCACCCCCCACGCCCCGGCCCTCGCCGCCTGGACGCTGCCCCAGTCGCGCCCCGCCCGTCCGGACGACGGCCCGGCCCTCATGCGCGCGCTCTGGTACGAGGCGGGCGTCCAGGTCGCCGCCTCGTCCGCGGGCGGCCGGCTCCTGCTGCGCCTCTCGTTCCAGCTCTACAACGACGAGGCCGACATCGCCCGCCTCGTCGCCGCCCTCGACCGGCTCTCCTGGCCGGGGCGTTAGGGAGCGTTTTCGCCGTGCGCGGCTGCGAAACTGCGCTAGGCTCGACGCCAGCCGTTTCACGAAAGGTCGCCATGACCGCCCGTCTTCCCCCCGCCCGTCTTCCCGCCACCCGCCTCCTTGCCGCCGGATTCATCGCCGCCATGACCTTCACCGCCGGCGCGCTCGCCGAGCCCAACACCACCGACCGCGCCATCGGCGGCGGCGACCGCATCGTCGGCGCGCCCTTCGCCACCCGCGCGCCCGTGCTCGGCACGCACGGCATGGCGGCGACCGCCCAGCCGCTCGCCACCCAGATCGCCATCGACATCCTCAAGGCCGGCGGCAGCGCGGTCGATGCCGCCATCGCCGCCAATGCGGCGCTCGGCCTGATGGAGCCGACCGGCTGCGGCATCGGCGGCGATCTCTTCGCCATCGTCTGGGACCCGAAGACGGGCAAGCTCTATGGCTATAACGGCTCGGGCCGCTCGCCGATGGGACGCTCCTACGAGCAGATGAAGGCGAAGCTCGGCGCCGACGCACTGATCCCCGGCTTCGGCTCGCTCTCGGTCACCGTGCCGGGCACGGTCGACGGCTGGTTCGCGCTGCACGGGAAGTTCGGCCGCCTGCCGATGGACCAGCTGCTCGCCCCCGCCATCCGCTACGGCCGCGAGGGTTTCCCGGTCACCGAGCTCATCGCCTACTACCTTGAGCGCAACATGCAGCGCCTCGGCGACATGTTCGACAAGGGCGACAGCCGCATCGAGGAATTCGCCAATGCCCGCGCCACCTATCTGGTGGACGGGGCGACGCCCAGGCACGGCGAGATCTTCCGCAATCCCGACCTCGCCGCCACCTACGAGCTGATCGCCAAGGGCGGCCGCGACGCCTACTACAAGGGCGAGATCGCCGAGCGGATCGACGCCTATTTCAGGCGCATCGGCGCCGACCTGACGCTCGCGGACTTCGCCGCCCATCAAGGCGAGTGGGTCGAGCCCGCCGGCATCGACTATCGCGGCGTCGGGGTCTACGGCCTGCCGCCCAACGCGCAGGGCCTCGCCGCGCTCCAGATGCTCAACATCCTGGAAGGCTTCGACCTGAAGTCCATGGGCCCAGGCTCGGCGGATGCCCTCGCCGCGATGATCGAGGCCAAGCGCCTCGCCTTCGAGGACGCCGCCCGCTACTACGCCGACCCTGCCTTCTCGAAGATCCCGCAGGACTGGCTGCTGTCGAAGGACTACGCCGCCGAGCGCCGCGCCCTCATCGACCTCAAGCGCGCGATGACGTCGGTCGCGCCGGGCGAAGCGCCGCTGCACGCCGACACCACCTACTTCACCGTCGCCGACGGCGACGGGATGATGATCTCGATCATCCAGTCGAACTATCGCGGCATGGGTTCGGGCCTCGTGCCCGACGGGCTCGGCTTCATGTTCCAGGACCGCGGCGAGCTGTTCAACATGGACCCCGCCCACCCCAACGCCTACGCGCCGGGCAAGCGGCCCTTCCAGACCATCATCCCCGGCTTCGCCATGAAGGACGGCAAGCCCTGGCTCTCCTTCGGCGTCATGGGCGGCGACATGCAGCCCCAGGGCCATGTCCAGATCATCGTCAACATGGTCGATTTCGGCATGGGCGTTCAGGAGGCGGGTGACGCCGCGCGCTGGCGTCATGCCGGCTCGACCGAGCCGACCGGCGAGGCCGCCAAGGGCGTCGGCACGGTGGAGCTGGAAAGCGGCATCCCGGCCGAGGCCAAGGCCGAGCTGGAGCGCCGCGGCTTCGTCACCGCGCCCGGCAGCGGCGGCTTCGGCGGCTACCAGGCGATCATGCGCGATCCCGTAACCGGGGTTTACTGGGGCGCTTCGGAAAGCCGCAAGGACGGCGCCGCGATGGGCTACTGAGGGGGGCGCACATCCGCGCCTCGGCCGCTGCCGTATCTGCGACGACCGCCTCTCGACGCGGCGGTCGGCCGACCCCAAATTCCGACCGCCTCCCCAACCCCGGACTGGAACCTTCGTGTCCCGCTTCGCTTCCCGCGCCGCCGCGATCCTGATCGCCTTCCTGACCGGCTCCTGCGCCGCGCTCTTTCCCCGCGAGGTCTCGACCGCCGAGCGGCTGGCGGTCTTCCCGACCACCGGCCTGCCGCTGGAGAAGCCGGTCACGATCCGCTGGAACGCCTACCAGATCCCCTATGTCGAGGCTCAGACCGACCGCGACCTCGCCTTCGCGCTCGGCCTGGTCCACGGCCATCTGCGGCTGGCCGAGATCGCGATCTTCAAGCGCGCCACCCAGGGCCGCCTCTCCGAACTGGCCGGCCCGTTCTACGTGCCCGGCTTCGACAAGGCGATCAGGACGCTCGATTTCCGCCACGCCGCGCCCGAGATCATCGCCGCCATGCCGGCCGAGACCCGCGCCTATCTCCAGGCCTTCGTCGACGGCCTCAACCACTACCAGCGGACCGTCCGCGATCTGCCGCCGGAATACGCCCTGCTCGGCATGCGGCGCGAGGAGTTCGAGCTCGCCGACATCATCGGCATCGGCCACATCGCCGGCCTCGACATCAACTGGTTCCCGACCATCGGCCTGATGCGCCAGCGCGGGCAGAGCGATTTCGAGACCGCCTATGCCCGCTCGCTCCAGGCGGGCTCCGGCCCGACCGTCAGCTTCGACGCCACGCAGACCTCCGCCTTCTTCGACCTCCTCAGCAGCGCGATCCGCTCGGGCTCCAACACCTTCGCCGTCGCGCCGTCGCGCTCGGCCAGCGGCGCGGCGATGCTCGCCAGCGATCCCCATCTCGGCGTCATGCTGCCCAGCCTGTGGGTGATGGCGGGCTATTCCTCGCCCTCCTATCGCGGCGTCGGCATGATGATCCCCGGCACGCCCTTCCTCGCCTTCGGCCGCACGCCGGACATCGCCTGGGGCGGCACCAACATGCGGGCCGCCCACACCGACTTCTACGACGTCTCCACCTTGCGGCCGGACCAGATCGTCTCGACCACCGAGCGGGTCTCCAAGCGGCTCTGGTTCTCCGGCGAGATCGAGACGCGCTGGGCGAAGGGTATCGGCCCGATCATGTCCGACACGCTCCTCTTGGACGGCGCGACGAAGCCCGGCGAGGAGATTGCGATCCGCTGGATGGGACACGAGCCGACCGACGAGATCACCGCCATCCTCAACGCCTCGCGCACCTCGACGCCCCAGGACTTCCGCGCCGCGCTCAAGACCTTTGCCTTGCCGGCCCAGAATTTCGTCTATGCCGACGTGCGCGGCGACATCGCGCAGATCACCGCCACCATGCTGCCGCGCCGCGCCTTCGACGTGCTGCCGAAGTCGATCGTGCTCGATGCCGCCGACCCGGCGCTGCGCTGGAGCGACATTCTCGACCCGACCGAGCTGCCCTGGGTGCTCAATCCGCCCGAAGGCTACATCGCCAGCGCCAACAACAAGCCCTATGAGGCCGAGCCGGGGGTACCGGTCGGCTGGTTCTTCTCCGCCGACGAGCGCATCCGGCGCCTGCGCCAGATTCTCGGCGCCAACGACAAGCTGACGCTGGACGACATGAAGGCGATCCAGCTCGACACCGTTTCGCTCTTCGTGCGCGAGATGATGCCGGCGCTGCGCGAGGCCCTGGCCGAGGCCGGGGCCGGCGAGATCGACGCCGCCTTCGCCGCGCGCCTCGTCGCCTTCGACGGCGACTACCGCGTGGACTCGGTCTCCGCCCCGGCCTTCGAGACGTTCCTCTATCACCTCGCGCCGCGCGTCTACGGCGTGCCGCTGCCCGAGAATATCCCCGGCTATCTCGCGAACTGGAACGGCTTCGGCAAGGCGTTCGCCTACGATCTGATGAACATGCCGGCGGAAAAGCGCATCGCCGCCATCCGCGAGGCGATTCCGCTCGCCGCGCGGGACGCCGCTGCCTTCGCCACCTGGGGCGACATGCACCGGCTCGAGGTCGCCCACATTCTCGGCGCCATTCCGGTGGTCGGCGGCAACTTCCTCTACGCGAACGTGCCGACCGGCGGCTCGCGCGAGACGATCTTCAAGTCGGCCCACGGTTTCCACAACGCCGTCCATCCCACGCGTTATGGCAGCCAGGCCCGCCATGTCAGCGATCTCGGCGATCTCGACGAGAACTACTTCGTGCTGCTGGGCGGCAATGACGGCTGGATCGGTTCGGCCAATTTCTTCGACCAGATCGATCTCTGGCAGCAGGGCGGATATGTTCGCATGCCGCTCCGGCCCGAGACCATCGCCGCCGAGTATCCGACCGTGATGACGCTGACGAGGTGACGCCGTGCCGCTCGACCTGACGCCCGCTCTCCGGCTCTACGCGGCGTGGCGGCGGCGCCGCCTGGCGGCGCTCGACCCGGTTGCGGCGCAGACGCGCGAACTCACCAGGCTGGTGCGGGCGGCGCGCGACACCGCCTTCGGGCGCGATCACGGGTTCGCCTCCATCCGCACGGTCGCCGACTTCCAGGAACGCGTGCCGCTGCGCCGCTACGAGCAGATGTGGGAAGGCTACTGGAGACCCGCCTTTCCGGTCCTGGAGAACGTCTCGTGGCCCGGCCGCATTCCCTATTTCGCGGTCTCGTCGGGCACCACGTCGGGCAGCAGCAAGTATCTACCGCTGACGCCTCAGATGCGCCGCTCCAACGTGCGCGCGGCGCTCGATGTCCTCGCCTTCCACGCCGCCGCGAAGCCGGGCAGCCGGTTCTTCGGCGGCGCGTCGCTGATGCTGGGCGGCTCGACGGCGCTGGTCGAGGAAGCGCCCGGCGTGTTTTCCGGCGATCTTTCCGCCATCGCCGCCATGACGCTGCCGCGCTGGGCGCAGCCTTATGCCTTTCCCCCGCCGGACATCGCTCTCCTCGCCGATTGGAACGAGAAGCTCGCGCGCATCGCCGGAGCGGCGCTCGACCGGGACATCCGGGTGCTCACCGGCACGCCGTCCTGGGTGCTGATCCTCATGGAGCGGATGCGCGCCTTGCGCGACGCGCGCGGCGAGACGGCGCGCGCCACGCTTCCTGACCTGCGTCTCTTCATCCATGGCGGCGTCAATTTCGCGCCCTACCGCGCCCGCTTCGAGGCCATGTTCGCAGGCCAGGACATCGACATGCGCGAGGTCTATCCGGCTTCCGAAGGCTTCATCGCCGCCGCTGACCGCGGCCCCGGCGAGGGTCTAAAGCTCAGTCTCGACAACGGCCTCTTCTTCGAGTTCGTGCCGGTCGACGAACTCGGCGCCGCCCGCCCGACGCGCCACTGGGCGGCGACCATCGAGCCGGACGTCAACTATGCCGTGGTGATGACCACCTGCGCCGGTCTCTTCGCCTATGTCATCGGCGACACCGTGCGCTTCGTCGACACGAAGGTGCCGCGCCTCCTCGTCACCGGCCGCACCTCCTACATGCTCTCCGCCTTCGGCGAGCATCTCATCGGCGAGGAGATCGAGTCGGCGGTGTCGGACGCCGCCTGGGCGATCGCCGCCGACGTCACCGATTTCAGCGTCGGGCCAGTCTTCCCCGAGCGGCCGGGCGAGCTCGGCCGGCATCTCTATGTCGTCGAATGCGCCGCGGCGCCCGGCGCCGACGCCGCGGCGCGCTTCGCCGCCCTCATCGACGCCGACCTTCAGCGCCGCAACGACGACTACCGCGCCCACCGGGCCGACGGCCATGGCCTGCACGCGCCCGAGATCCGCATCGTGCCGCCCGGCACCTTTGCCGCCTGGATGGCGTCGCGCGGCAAGGCGGGCGGCCAGAACAAGGTGCCCCGCATCGTCACGGACCGCGCCCTGTTCGACAGCCTCACCGCCTTCGCCGCCGCCCGGTCTTGAAGATGTCGGAATAACTTCCTATCTCTTCCGCCGGGCCGCGCCGGGGCGGCGAAGGGAGAGGCATGGGAGAAAGATGAACAAACCCACGGACGCGACGTTCGAATGATGGGCCGGGTTCAATGCGCCGCCGGCGGCGCGGAAATCCGCGACTTCCGGCCGCCGCCCTGCCATTGAACCGGTCAGCCGAGCGCCTCGATCGCCGCCGCCACGGCCTCCGGCTTCTCCGCGACCACCATGTGGCCGGCCTCCGGGATCGAGACCAGCGACGCCCCGGCGATGCCCTTCTGGAAGGCGCGGGCATAGACCGGCGGGACCAGCCGGTCGCTGTCGCCCCAGACCAGCACGGTCTTCGCGCGGATGCGGTAGAGCCGCTGGGCGAGACCGCGATCGGGGATGGGGAAGAGAATGCGCCCCGCCATGCCGAGCTGGCGCGCATTGGCGACGAGATAGGTCTGGAGGAACTTCGGATCGTCGATATTCAGCCCCGCCGTCATCGCCGCCGCCCCGGCCGCCGGATCGTGGAACAGCAGCGCCGGCATCTCGAAGGGCAGCATCGCGAAGATGTCGGCGATCGGATGGTCGTCGAGCCAGAGCCCGGCCGGCGCGATCAGCGCAAGGCGCGTCACGTCGTGGGGGGCGATCGCCGCCATCTCGGCCGCGATCATGCCGCCCATCGAGTGCCCGGCGATCACCGGGTCCTTCAGGCCGAGCGCCTCCACGACGTCCCAATAGTGGAGCGTGATGTCCAGCATGTCGCGCAACTCGGCGCACTCGGCGCTGTCGCCATAGCCGGGCAGCAGCGGCGCATAGACCGTGTGGTGCCGGGCGAGACGCTGCAACAGCGGATCCTCCGCCGTCACCCCGCCCGCGCCGTGCAGATAGAGCAGCGGCGCGCCGGCGCCGCCGGTGATGACCCGTACCGGAACGTGCTGCGTCTCGATCGTGATGGTCTGCATGGCTCAGGCCCCCACGCTCTCGGGCGCCCGCGCCGGGGACGGCGGCAGGCTGTCGGGCATTACCCGCGTCTCCAGAGGCTTGCACCAGAAGCGGTCGTCGCTCGCATGCTCGGGGAAGATGCCACGCAGCTTGGGCATTACCTTCTCGGCGAAGAGCCGCGTCGAATACATGCACTTGTCGGCCGGCATGTCGCCCACATGCATCAGGCAGAAGATGTTGCCGACATGGAGCGAGCGGATCAGCTCCTCCATGCGCTGGCGCACCGTCTCCGGGCTGCCGGCGATGACGTGCCCCTGCTCGGTCAGTTCCTTCCAGGTCAGGTTGGCGTAGCCGCCGCGCGGCGGCGCGTATTGCGACAGCGCGCCGGTCTGGATCGTCTTGATGGTGCGATAGCCGGGCGCGTCGGCGAAGCCCGGATGCACGTGCAGGCAGCGATTGTAGAAATAGCTGACATGCGGCGCGTAGAGCCGCTCGGCCTCCTCGTCGGTCTCGGCGACGCAGATCGTCTGCGCGAAGCCGGCGCGGTAGGGCGAGGTATCGGGCGTGCCGCGCTCCGCGACGCGGTCCCAGTAGCCCTGCATCAGCGCCTTGGCGCGGATATAGCCCGAGAAGCTGAGATAGGAATACGAGTAGGTGTTGTCGATGCAGAAATCGTAGGTCTCCACCGACCCGCCGCCGGGGATATGCACCGGCGGATGCGGCTGCTGGATCGGCCGCGGCCAGATATTGACGTGGCGCAGCTTGTTGTAGCGGCCGTTGAAGGCGAAGGGATCGCGCGTCGTCCAGGCCTTGATGATGAGATCGTGCGCCTCCTGGTATTTCTCGCGCGTCAGCGACGGGATCTGGCCGTAGCAGTAGTTGGTATCCATCGAAGTGCCGACCGGGAACCCGGCGACCAGCCGCCCGCCGCTGATGCAGTCCAGCATGGCGAACTCCTCCGCCACCCGGATCGGCGGATTGTAGAGGGCGATGGAGTTGCCCAGCACGACGATCGCCGCGTCCGACTTGCCGCGCGCCAGGCCCGCCGCGATGATGTTGGGCGAGGGCATGATGCCGTAGCCGTTCTGGTGGTGCTCGTTGACGCCGATGCCGTCGAAGCCGAGCGTCCCGGCATATTCCAGAAGGTCCATGTAGGTGTTGTAGACGGCATGGCTCTTGGCCGGGTCGAACAGGCGTTGGTCGATGTCGACCCAGACCGACCGGTTCTTCTCCCGGAAATCGTCCGGCAGATACGGCCACGGCATCAGATTGAACCAGGTGAACTTCATGGCGCCCTCCGGCAGCCGCCTCTGCGGGCGGTCGCCGTCAGGTTAGCGAAGCGAAGCGCCGCGCCAAGAGGCAATCCATGATGCAGTGCGGCAGTGGACGGCGGCCGGGAGAGCGGCGATGATCGCGTTGCGTCAGATTCTTGGGGGACCATGACGGAAATCGCAGCCGAACGGCCGACACGCTTGCGCCGGGCACTCGATGCCGTGGAACGCGCGGGAAACAAGCTGCCCGACCCGGTGACGCTGTTCGTCATCTCGATCGGTCTCCTGATGATCGTCTCGGCCTTGCTGGCGGCAGCCGGTACAGGTGCGCTCAATCCCGCTGACGGCAAGCCGATCGCCGCGATCTCCCTGCTGCACGCCGATCAGCTGCGCCGGCTCTTCACCGAACTGCCGCAGATCTTCACGGGCTTCCCCCCGCTCGGGATCGTCCTCATCATGATGATCGGCGTGGGCGTCGCCGAGCGCGCCGGCCTGTTCGCCGCTGCCTTGTCGGGCCTCGTGCGCGCGGTCCCCAAGCCGCTGCTCACCTTCACCATCGTCATCGCAGGCTGTCAGGCCTCGATCGCCTCCGATGCCGGTTATGTCGTTCTGATTCCGCTCGCCGGCGCCATCTTCGCCGCCTCGGGCCGGCATCCGGTGGCCGGCATTTCGGCGGCCTTCGCCGGCGTCGCCGGCGGCTTCACGGCAAATCTCTCCATCACCACGCTCGACGGCCTGCTCTCCGGCCTTACCCAGGCGGCCGCGCAGCTCATCGACAAGACCTACACCGTCGAGATCACCTCGAACTGGTTTCTCATGATGGCCTTGATGCCGGTCCTTTCGATCGCCGGCACCCTGGTGTGCGAACGCATCGTCGAGCCGCGCCTCAACGCCGGGCCCAAGTGGATCGACGTCGCGCCGCTCGACCACGATCCGGCCAAGGCGGCTCGCGAGCGTCGTGGTCTGCGCTGGGCCGGACTGACGCTGCTCGCCTATCTGGGCTTCGTCGCGTTCCTCGCCTGGGAGCCGGGCTCTGCTTTGCGCGATCCGGCCGACGGCGATTTCGACCCGCTGCTGCGGGGGCTGATCGCCGTCCTCTTTCTCGGCTTTCTGCTGATGGGTATCGCCTACGGTGTCGCCGCGGGCACCATCAAGTCCGACCGGGATGCCGTGCAGATGGCGTCCAAGGGCATGGCGGAGATGAGTTCCTACCTGGTGCTGGCATTCTTCGCCGCCGTCTTCGTTACGCTCTTCGCCTGGTCGAATCTGGGCGCGCTCATGGCGATCAGCGGCGCCGAATTCCTCAAGTCGATCGGCGCCGGCGGGCTGCCGATCCTGATCATGGTCATCCTGATCGCCATGGCCACCGACCTCCTGGTCGGCAGCGCATCCGCCAAATGGGCGATTCTCGCGCCGGTCCTCGTGCCGATGCTGATGCTGGTCGGCATCGCGCCGGAGGCCACGCAAGCCGCCTATCGGCTCGGCGATTCGACGACGAACATGATTACGCCGTTCATGACGTATTTTCCGTTGATCCTGATTATGGCGCAGCGTTATCGGCCGGACTTTGGGATTGGCTCGATGATTGCGCTGATGCTGCCGTACACGGTTGCGTTTTTCGTGGCGTCGAC